>CACYCW010000112.1 GCA_902773015.1 uncultured bacterium | reverse complement strand
GCTGTGGCTGAAGCACCCGCCGGCGGAGTCCCCGCTCCTCTGCGCCTTCGTCCTGGCGCAGCTTTTCACCGACAAGCTGACGACGGGACTTCATGCCGCCGTTGTCAGCACGGGGCGGATTGCCGTCTACCAGTTCCTTTGCGGCGTCGCGCACATCGCCTCCCTGCCGCTCGCGTGGGCGCTCATGCATGCGGGGATGGGACTGCTCTCGGTCGGCATCGCCTTCCTCGCCGCGTCGTGCACGACTGCCTGCATCCGGGTGGTCATGTCCCGCGCCGTCGCCGGCGTCGATGTCGTCCATTGGGCACGCGCGATCGTTTTGCCGATTCTCGCGACGATGGTCGTGGCCACCCTTGTCGGACAGGCGCCTCGACATGCGCTCCCGCCGTCTTTCTGGCGCGTCGTGCTGACGCTTGTGAGCGTCGAGGCGGTGATCCTGCCCCTCGGCTGGTTCGTTGTGCTCGATGCCGCGGAGCGCGCGTACGTCGCCGAAAAGTGGGCGAAGGTCTGGCGGCGGTTGAGGGGCGGCGCCTAGGCGCGGCGTCCCGATTTGCGCGATTTCTGTGCGTCAATGGCAGACATTTCCCGTTTGCACTCCACGCGCAGGTATGATAGAATATTCTTGAACGCGCAAACTGTCAACTTGAATGGCGATGAAGAAGTTCAACACCACAGGGCCGTGCTTTCCTGACGAACACTATATGCTGCCGCCGCTCGACCGGCTGCCGGGCGTGCGCGAGTTCGTCACTGGCGGTAACTATTTCGTCATCCATGCCCCGCGCCAGACGGGCAAGACCATTGCACTCCAGGCACTCGTGGGCGAAATCAACGGCAAGGGAGGCATGTTTGCGCTCTACTGCACATTGGAGTCGCTTCAGGACGAGCGAGACGTCGACAAGGCGAATGCGGCGATTCGCGGACTGATTGTTGACAATGCCGTTTCCTCCGCGGCGTTTCCATCCGGAGGGGAATCTGCACTCGCCGCGCCCTCGATCGGCGGTCCGAGACTCGCGGTCCGAACGGCGTTAAGGCGGCTTTGTGCCGCTGTCGGCAGACCGGTGGTTGTGTTCTTCGACGCGGTGGATTGCCTTGTTGGTGAGGTGTTGATTTCGTTCTTGCGTCAGGTGCGAGACGGTTACGTGAACAGGAAGATGGCGTCTTTCCCGAAGTCAATCGCCCTCGTCGGCATGGTGGACGTTCGGAACTACAAGGCGCAGATTCGTCCCGACGGGCAGTCGCTCGGCCAGGCGAGCCCGTTCAACATTATTTCAGACGACCTTCTGATTCCCAATTTCAAGGAAGAGGACGTTGGCGTACTTTACGGACAGCACACAGCAGAAACGGGCCAGCGATTTGAAGACAACGTGTCCGTCAACGATGACGACTACCGCTACGTGGTCGATCTCGGGCTCCTGCGCGTTGATCGCGGTGCGCTCGTGCCGTCCAATCCCATGTACGCCGAGATCATCGGGCGGTATCTCTCTCGCAACGAGCAGGAGCGCATGATCCGCAAGGTTCCCGAGACGCCGTGGGCGAAGGACGACGGACTCGACATGCCCGGCCCTATGGCGGCGTTCCAGCAGTTCTGGCGCGAGAACGCGGGCGCGGACCGCGACATCATGGGCTACCGCGAGGCGGTGCCGCACCTCGTTCTGATGGCGTTTCTCCAGCGCGTCACGAACGGCGGCGGGCGCATCAACCGCGAGATGGCGCTCTGGAGCGGACGGCTTGATCTGTGTGTGGAGTTCCGCGGCGGACGCTACGCGATCGAGGTGAAGACCTCCGAGAACTTCGAAGGCGAGAAGTCCTACGCGCAGTGCGCGAAATATCTCGACGTGCTCGGTCTCGCCGAAGGCTGGATGCCGGTTTTCGACAAGTCGACGACGAAGCCGTGGGAGGATAAGATCTACTCACGAGACGAGACGGTTGACGGGAAGTCCATTCATGTCATCGGTCTGTAAAATGAAGCGGTTTGGTCTTTCGACATTTCTCAGACGAGTCTGGTCGTCGGTGTTCAATGGCCTGTTCTGGCCCAAGATGCTCCGGCACTTTTCCAAGCTCAGGCGCGTGCGGACGGCCCGTCAGGCCTGGGTCGACCGGTTCTGTCCCGTCGTTCCCGGGCGCGTTGTCTTCGCGAGCTTTTCCGGTGGCTGCAGTTGCAATCCGCGGGCCGTGGCGCGGGAACTCGCGAAGCGGCGTCCGGACGTTGA
Source organism: uncultured bacterium (assembly GCA_902773015.1). Classification (GTDB taxonomy): domain Bacteria; phylum Verrucomicrobiota; class Kiritimatiellia; order RFP12; family UBA1067; genus UBA1067. The sequence continues at coordinate 1,395 of CACYCW010000112.1, read as the reverse complement.
GATCGTCTGGCTGCTTGATCCACTGGCGTTCAAGGCGCGGGGCGGCCGCGCCGACACGGGTCGTGCCGTGCTGAAGTCTACATGGGCTGAATACAAGATGATCGCCACGGCGGCAGTCCTGGTGGAGAATGCCCAGCTCTTTGTCGGCGCGTCCAAGCCCGTCAAGCGCACTGATCAACTCTACATCAACACTTGGCATGGTTCGCTTGGCATCAAGCGACTCGAAACCGCCCGACGGTCGATTCGCGCGGCGGCTTCCCGCCGATCCCAGCGCATTGACCTTCTCTTGACGAACAGCACGTTTGAAGAGGAGATATTCCGGGCGTCACTTTTCCCAGAAACGCCCTTCGCCCGCGTCGGTCATCCTCGGAATGACGTCTTCTTCAGACCAGAGGCGGAGCGGAACGCCATCCGCGATAGCGTGCGCCGCAGCATCGGAATCGACGCGACGACTAAGGTCGCCCTCTATGCGCCGACGTTCCGGGAGGATGCCTTTGCCGATGGAACGGCCTTCGACTTCGGGGCGTGGGCGGACGCTCTTGCCGCGCGGTTCGGCGGGCGATGGGTCGTGGCAGTCAAACTCCACCCGCACGATGCACATGCGCTTGCCGATGGTCTTTTCACGTTGCCGAAGGGCATTCTCGACGTGTCGGACTTCGAGGACATTCAGGATCTACTCGTGACCGCCGATGTCGGCGTGACGGACTATTCGAGCTGGATATTTGATTTTCTGCTGTGCGGACGCCCCGGCTTCATCTACGCGCCGGACAAGGAGGACTACGACCGTTCGCGTGGTTTTTACTATCCGCTAGAGGAGGCTCCATTTCCCGTCTCGACGGACCAGGCCGGGCTTTGCGAGTCCATTCGTGCATTTGATGCCGACCGGTTTGCGGTTGAGCGACGGAGGTTCCTCAAGCGGCGCGGCTGCATGGAAGACGGTCATGCGTCCGCGCGCGTAGTGGACATGATCGTCACGCACCTAGACCGTCTTGCTGCGAAGAAACGCATCGGATGACGAAAGTCGATCTTCTGTCCGCGTTGTCAATTTGGATTGAACTGCTCGCGATCGAGCGCAGGGCGTGACGCAATGCTTCCAGTGTGGTGTTCCTGAATGGTTCGTTGGTCTTCCAGCCCGTTGCGTTCATCAGGCGGCTGAGAATCACGTCTTCGCGGAAGTCGTCCTTGCCGAGGAAGTTGCCTTTCAACCCCACTGCGTCGCCAAAGAATGCCTGCTTCCGATTCCAGACGAGGCTGACATTTGGGATGCCCAATGACGTGCCGATGATTGCGGCATGGAGCCTGACGGCTAGGAAACGACCATAGCCCGCGATCCGCTCCACGAGTTCGCGGGCGTTGGCTGGACGAAACGCCGACAATCGGCGGTCGTCGGCGAGC
>CACYCW010000111.1 GCA_902773015.1 uncultured bacterium | reverse complement strand
GACCCGAGCCCGGCACGTACAGCTGCACGCTCTATCTGCTCTACAGCGCCGACGGCGATCCCGATCACGGGGCCGAGACCATCTCCTTCCCGATCCAGGTCGTGGTCGGAGGATGAGGGAGGAGAAGAAGGGATGAGGGAGAAGTGGCGGGGGCGTTCGCGAAAGCGGCGCCCCCGCCATTTTCACGTGTCGCTCTTGCGGCGGTTGCAGTCCGCACACAGCATCTGGCAGTATCTCCGCGACCGTCTTGCCGCCCTTGGCCTACGGCGTGATGTGGTCAGCTTGGGGGCTGTGGGGGGCCGTGGGGACCCCCGTTCCGGGGGCCGTGGGGACAGACCCCCGTTCCGCAATGGCGGCTCTCAGCCGAACAGGCCCGAACAGTCCGGAAGCCTGAAAACTCCTGTCATATTCGACTTGCTTGGAACCGTAGCCTGAATCCGGTGGATAGTCCCGGGCAATGCGCGCGTGTTCGCGTTCGTTGAGTGCGTTGACCAGCAAGTTCGCCACCGTCGCCTCGATGACATTCTCGCCTTTATTGAGGTGGATTCGCCACCTGTAGGGCGCGGCATAATGTCCCGGCAGTTCCTCTCCGTTGACCTTGAGGGAGACCGCCCAGCAGACCCGCCCGAGGTCGATTTCCACATCCCGCGCAGTCGCCGAAACGTATGTTGTCCGATAAACGGCCTTGCCGCTGAAATCATCGCCCAGCGTCGCACGCCAGTCGCCCAGGGCAATCGATCGTGGCTCCTCGTCGACAGGAACGATTTCGAAGTCGTTCTTTCCGGGCGCATGCCGGACGACACGTCGAACAGTCCAACCCTCCTTCAACTCGGCAAACGGATCCTTCGCGCACACGGGTTCGTTCGGCATGGCAGGAGCCTCGCCCGGCAGGATACGCAGGGCGAGCGAGCCGCCCCCCGCCAGCGTCCAGCAAATGGAACCGTCCGGCTGTCGCGCCAACGACGTCTCCTGTCCCGTCTCGGGGTCGTAGCGAACGATTGCACCGGCTTCGTCGAAGCGAATCGTCACTTCGCGAGGCCACTCGACGCTCTCGTTCGTCAGGAAATAGCGCACTTCGCCATCCTTCAGCAGACGCTTTGTCGCTCGGACGTCTGTCGAGTCGCGTCCGGTGACAGTGCAGACCGTATTCACCTTGGCAATGTCTTCCGCTCCAAGCACACGACCGCCGCCCGCCTTGAATTTCGCAATTGCCGCCTTCGCCGCCGGCGTCATCCACTTCGACGTCGGAACGTAAAGCGTATCGTAGCGCGCCTTGCCGATGCAAAGTTCGCCGCGCTCAAGTCCCGACGCCGCGGCGATCGTCTCGTCATCGACGAAGTCGTAGTCGCACGGACGGCGATCCAGCTCCTTGGCGATCAGGTAATGCATCGCGCACGCATGAGCCGAATCTGGCCCGCCCGCCCAGAATCCTCGCTGGTCGTAATAGACCGCAGTCCGGACAGGCGCCTCGCCAGCAGCCAGAAACGCGGCGACGTTCTCCAGATAGCGGTACAACGGTGCAGTCATGTCCCACCACGGCTGCACAGGGCCCATCGTCGGTTCCAGATAGTGCATCCAGCCGCCGCGGGTCGTGTAGTAGTAATAGCCGAACACGAAGAGGTTGACGCCACGGACGAGCTGGTAGTCGCACACCCACTTCACGACATGCGGCGGAATCGCGTTCCCGTAGACGCCCAACGACTCAGACATCACATAGCGCGAACCGTTTTGCCGCGCCGCCGAGGCGGCATAGCGCGGGATTGGCGCCTGCCGTCCCGCGTCACCAGACTGGAAGCCATGCGACGGGTAGAGCTGGCGCCAGATGGTGTCGATGCCCGGCGCATCCTCGCCGCGCAGGTTTCTGAGAATCGCGCCCTTGCACATCAACGCGGACGAAACCGACGGACCCTCATCGCCGCAGAAGTGTCCGCTGGACAGGAGTCCGTTCTTCCGGCACCAGGCGCGAAGCGGCAGCACGTAACGTTCGACGAACAGGTCGGAAATGACGTCGCAATAGTCGATGCGGTGGCGGGCGTAGGCCTCGCTCCAGGGCGTGAAGACGGATCGAACCTCCGCGGCTACAGAAGCGAACGAATAGCCCTTGCGCTTACGGAACTCATCCTCGAAGTCGGAGGCAATGCCGAGCCAGCGTCCCGTGCGCCCCGTATGCGGCGCGGGCTCGTCGGTGAATGCCAGACGCATGCTCTTTCCGAACTCTTCTCCGACCGTCCGCTTGTACGCCTCGTGCGTGATTTCAAGAAACCGTTCGGTCGCTCCCGGTTCGATCATCGACGGATACGTATTTCGACCCGACTTCGCATCATAGGGCAAGACCTTTGTCGTCAGTTCATTCGACCGGTTGTCGTCATTGCCGATGACGCGTACCGCGAACCGCTGCTCGGGATCGGAATCCATCACCAGCCCCGCCGCGCCGCCGGACGGCCACCCGCCCTCGTCATAGAGCCAGCTTGTCATGCCGAGCGACTTCGCCTCCGCCACCACCTGACGGTAGATCTCAAGGTACTCCGGCGACAGGTATTCCGGCTGCATCCAGCTCGTCGGGATTGCCTTCGGCCGGAAGCGCGAGGGCCACGGATGGATGCAGACGGAGGTGAGTCCGTGGTTGCGCATGTCGGCGAGCTGGGCCTTCAGCTTCGCAGGCTCCAGCCGATCGTTCCACATCCAGAAGTAGGCCGGTGAGAACTCGCCGCACCATGCTGTGGCGGCAAAGACAACCGGAACCAGACAAAAGGCGAACTTCACCATTTCACCGTTACCG
>CACYCW010000110.1 GCA_902773015.1 uncultured bacterium | reverse complement strand
GGAGCGTGCGTGGATGAAGGCGCAGCAGCCTGGTCCAACGAACGAGTTCAGGGCGTTCTGGTGCCATTCGGCCAAGGGGCTCGGCCGTGGTCATGACTGGGATTCGTCGATCGCCTTCCTGAAAAAGCACGGGTTCAACACGATTCTGGCGAATCTCGCCTGGGGAGGGTGCGTTGCGTATCCGTCGGACCGCATTTCCTTCCGCTCGGATCTCGACGCGGGGCGCGACTACTATGCCGAGTGCGCCGCCGCGTGCCGGAAGCATGGAGTCGGCTTCCATGTCTGGAAAGTCTGCTGGAGCTACAAGTGGGGAACGCCCAAGGACGATGTCGAGAAGATGCGGCAGTCCGGGAGGCTTGTTCGCACGATCGATGGCGACGAAATGAAAGAGCTGTGTCCCTCTCACCCGGAGAACATCCGCCATGAAATCGACACCTTCGTCGAGATCGCCCGGAAGCGTCCGGACGGAATCCACTTCGACTATGTGCGCTACCCCGATTCGCGGACATGCTTCTGCGACGGCTGCAAGGAGCGCTTCGAGGCGTTTCTCGGAAAGAAGGTCGTCGGCTGGCCCAAGACCTTCCGCAACGATCCGTCCGTGGCTGCGGCCTGGCGCAATTTCCGGTGCTCAAACGTGACCGCGCTCGTTCGCGGAGTGGCGCAGGAAGTGCGCCGTGTCGCGCCTGGCGTGAAGATATCGGCGGCCGTATTCGAGGATTTCAGGATTACGCCGGAGAATCTCGGGCAGGACTGGAAGAAGTGGACGGACGAGGGCTGGCTTGACTTCGTCTGTCCTATGGACTATACCGACAGTTCTGTTCGCTTCGGTCGTCTGCTGGACTTCCAGTCGGAGATCGACAGGAAGGTGCCTGTCTATCCCGGAATCGGGCTTTCCTCCACGGGCGCAGGCGTCGAGAATCGGGCGCGTCGCGTAGCCGAGCAGATTGCGATTGCCCGCCAGCGTGGGTATCGCGGGTTTACGATCTTCAATTTCGACGGCGCGGCTGTCGAAGTCCTGCCGAAGTTCTCGCTCGGCCTGACGCGGCCGTTCTCTGCGGGCGGCGGCGTGAAAGGAGAGTCGCGATGAAGAAATGCATGCTCGTGGCGGCGGCGTGTTTCGCCGGGGCGGTTTCGGCGGGAGAGGCCCTCAGGTGCGGACGCGGCGCACAGGTTGAACTTCAGTCGGCGGGCATAACGATCAGGCCCGAGGGGTTCCTTCCCGGGTGGAAGATAGTCGGCAGCGCGGCGGACGGCGAAACCAGGGGAGGCATCGTTCCTTTCAAGATGGACTGGCGCACCGCCAAGAGCAGGGGAAGCGCCTCGTTCGTGCAGCAACCCGGCGGAAAGGTCTCCGCTCGCTGGTTTATGACGGTCGACGGCACGGTCAGGATAGAGCAGCTTTTTCTTGGCGTGAAGATCCCATTCGACAAGTTCGACGGCGGCAAGTACGGGTACGACGGGAAGCTGCTGCCGTTTCCGAAGGCCGGCAGCAGCTTCCATTTCGGACACGGCAAGGGCGTAAGGTCGATCGCCCTTGTCGGGCGTGACGGCGCGACGCGCTGCGAGTTGGCTCTCGACTGTCCGCGCGACGTGTTCATGCAGGACAGTTCCCGGTTCGGCGGCGGGTTCGAACTTCGCATAACGAGCCCTGCGAAAACCCTTTCGCCGGGGGACATGCACTGCTTCGGCGCCACGCTGTCCTCCCCGTCGGGGCTGACGCTTATGACGCCGACCCCGGTGAAGATCGTCGCGGGCGACGATTGGGTGCCCATGCGCCCATCGGCGGAAGTTAAGGCAGGAAGCGCCCTTGACTTCTCGTCCATCTGCGGCATCGACGCCCCGGCGGGCAGATACGGGCGGGTCGTCGTGCGGAACGGGCGCTTCGAGTTTGCCAATCGTCCGGGAGTGGCCCAGCGCTTCTACGGCGTCAATCTCTGCTTCGGCGCAAACTACGGGCAGACCAGGCATGAGGCGGACGTTTTCGCAGCGCGGCTTGCGCGGCTTGGCTACAACGCAGTTAGGCTGCACCACCACGACGGCATCCTCGTCGGCGGCGCCGAGGACGGCACGAAGATAAATCCCAAGAGCATGGCGGAGCTGGACGCGCTCGTCGCCGCTCTTTTCGAGAACGGCATCTACGTGACGACCGACCTGTATGTTTCGCGCCGCGTTCCATACCGTCAGTGCGGAGTGGACATGGACGGCAGCTTCGGAATGATGGAATTCAAGGACGCGGTGCGCACGAACGACGCGGCGACGGCGAATCTCGCGAGGTTTGCAAGGGAGTGGCTGGCGCATGTAAACCCGCACACCGGAAGACGCTGGGCGGACGAGCCGGGGATCGTCGGGATCTCGCTTGTCAACGAAAACTGCCCGGACAACGAACGCAGGCTGTCGCCTTCCGAGATGGAAGGCGCGAAAGCCGCCGAGGACAGGTTCTTCGAGCGCATGAAACGTGTTGTCCGCGACGAAATCGGGTCTGAAATCCCCCTGACAGACCTCAACGGATGGAGCATGAACCCCGCGTGGGATAGCTGCCGCAGGAAATTCGACTATGTCGACATGCACTTCTACGTGGACCACCCCAGGTTCCTCGAGACGCCGTGGCGGCTGCCGAGTTCGTGCGCGAACGTGAATCCGCTTCGCGGCGGGGAGCCGCACGGCGTTTCAGGGGCTGGCAGGTGCGGCCTTGCCGGCAAGCCGTTCACCGTGACCGAATGGAACTTCGCCGCGCCCGGGAAGTTCCGCTGCGCAGGAGGCGTGGTGACGGGGGCTTGGGCGGCCAAGCACGGCTGGGACGGTCTCTGGCGCTTCGCATGGAGCCACGACATTGTCGGCGTGAAGACGCCGGAGAAGAAGCAGATGGGCTATTTCGACGTGTCCGGCGACCCGCTGCTCCTGGCGTCGGAGCGGGCGACGATGTGCCTCTTTCTGCGGAGGGACCTCGCCGTCGGCGACGACAAGTCGCTCGTCATCGACGGCAAGAAGGGTACTCTTGTGATAGACACTCCCCGCACATGCGGATTCTTCTCGGAGGGCGGGCGAATGCGCGCGGGCTGCCTCGCGGCGGACTGCGGCGACGCGGCGACGGCGATCTGGGCGAGTTCCATCGACGGAAAGCCGCTCGCGGATTCCTCTCGCATACTTCTTACCCACCTGACGGACGTGCAGAACACCGGAACGACATACGAAGACGACACGATGAGGGTCCTCACGGCATGGGGAGGGCTGCCGCACCTGATGCGAAATGCCAGGGCGAAGGTTGCGCTTTCGCTCTCGCCAGGAGAGTTCGAGGCCTTTGCGCTTGACGGCGACGGAGCGAGGCGGCGGGCTGTTCCGTGCGAATTCAGGAAAGGCCGGCTCGCGTTTGTCGTCGACATTGCCGCCGACCGGTCCGCAGCGACCTACATGTACGAGATCGTCCGCCGGTAGAAAGGCGGCGGGCGAGATGCTTCAGGTTCCGCTGCGGCTTGACCGACGCCGGAGACGATCCACCGCGGTCCGCTGGATTTGGCCGCGCGTTTCGTCGCGCGCCCATTTGAAACGGGGGCACAGAGGGACCCTCCCGCACCCTCAGTCAGCCGTTGTCATTTTCCCGTCACGCCGCCCGAGGATATCCTCTGCGGGGATAAGAGCGGAGAAGTATCCGTCTTCGCGAACCTGGGGGTCCAGTTCGCCCAGATACACCAGCGCGGTCCTTATCGACACGCCTTTGCGTATCCTGAGTCGCTCGATCTTCGATTCGACTTCCCTGGCGATATCCGTCCCGATCTCCCTGCACCGCTTGACCTCGACGACATAGACAGTTTTCGGGGACTGAATCAGCAAATCGACCTGAACTCCCTTCCCGCGCCCCTTGGACGCCGGACGGTAGTACGGCGCGATGGAATCGGCACGGGCGGAGCCGAGTCCAAGCTTGGGATAGAATTCGGCGAAATGGTTCACCATGAGACTTTCGAATTGGAATCCCCTGACTGCGTTCCACTCCGGCAACGAGTCGAGCGACGCAAACTTGTAGGCCTTCTTCGCTATTGCTTCACGCCTTGGCTCGATATAGCGGAGGAAGAATCGCGAATAGTTGTCCCTGATGCGATAACGCACTTCAAGCGCCTTGCCGCCGGTTTCCGGATTCATCCCCGCATCCTTCGCGATGAATCCGGCCTTTTCGAGTTCGTCCAAATGCTCGCTCAGGTGTCCGTTTCGTTTCTTCCCAAGTGCCTGTGCGATTCCACTCACGCTTCTGGGGCCTTTGCCGAGCGTAGCCATGATCGCACGCTTGGCTTCATGGCTCTTCTCGAAAACCGTGTTGAAGATGTTCTCGAAATCCTTGAACAGATATCCCGCGGGCGTGAAACACATGCGCTTGATGTTCTCCTCTGCCGACAGTCTGGGATTGATCTCCTCAAGATATCTCGGAATTCCTCCCGTGACGGACAGGATGTCAAAGAATTCACCGGCATCGAGATGCTCCGCTTGACGACCCCAAAACGAAATGCAATCCCTGAGCTTCAACTCTTCAAGGACGAACTCCAGTGAAATACGCCCGACAAAGCCTGTATTGTTGAGGATATTCTTCTGAATCCACGCTGAAACCGACCCGCAGACGAAGAACACGAGACCGCCCCTGCGCACCAGCGAAAGATCCCACAGGTTCTTCAATTCCCCGGGGAATGACGGATCGTACGCCCCCATCCACGAGATCTCGTCCAGAAGGATGATCGTGCGCGCCCTACCCTTGACCGCCTGCGCCAGCAGCGCAAAGGCCTTTTTCCATGAATCGACCTTGACCTCGGGCATCCCCGTCTGAAGGGAGAGGCTTTCGCAGAATGAATCGAGCTGACGCTGATTGTCCACCTTTTCATCGGGGGCGAGTCCACTGATTTCAATGAACCTGCAAGCACTGCGACGGGCGAACTCCTCGATAAGCGTCGACTTGCCAATGCGCCGCCTTCCCCTGCAGACGACGAACGACGGTCCGCGCTTTTCCCAGAGCTCGAAAAGCATGGACATCTCTTCCTCGCGACCGGTGAATTCCCGCTCCATAAATATGGTTATCTCCTTTTTTCTTCAGTAGGAATTTTACCAAAACCGGTGTGCCGCTGTCAATGTCATGAGGGCACAAATCTCCGAAATCACGAAAGTGTGCCCTAAACACCCCTATCGTTCTCGGGCACAAATCTCTGAAATCACGAAAGTGTGCCCCGTGGAATCAGGGCGTCGGCAAGTCGACTTTGTAAATCAGGTTTTCAGGCAGAGCATTCCAGTTGCCCAAAGAACATTGACAACGTAGCCATTACTTCTATGCCCACTGTCAATGCTGAGTGACAACCGTACAGACGTAAGACCGGAAGGGTTCACTTCAGGTGAGCGTCGAGGAAACGGTAGCCGGATTCGCTAGCCCATAGCGGCGGACGGTGTCCGGTCGCATGGTTCACGAACAGGAAGCGATCGCCCTCATAGCCCGGCACACGCCGCACCAGCGCCCCGCTGGACGCATCGTCGTATTTCCCGGCGATGAGGCAGAATGGCTTCCCTCCTGCACGAGCGAGAAAGCGCGAATTGTCGAAACCGCTCTTGCGAATTGCCGCGAGCGCATCGCCCCAGTACCAGACATCGCTCCAGTTCGTCTGGTCCCAGCCGATGCCGAAGTCGCTCGCCACCACGACCTTGATCCGCTTGTCGAGGCACCCGGTGTAGAACGCCATCTTGCCGCCCAGGGAGTGGCCGATGATGCCGATGCGCGCGGCATCGACCTCCTTCATGCCGACGAGCAGGTCCACGAGCAGCTTCGTGTCGAAGACGAGCTTGCCCACTCCTGACCAGCCGGGCCAGTCGCGTTTCAGCGCGCGCGCGGCATGCCCCCATTTCGCCCAGGCGTTCGCCGGTGCATTCGACACGGCGTACGTCAGGTGGTAGGAATCGGCTGTGGCCACCACGTAGCCGCGCTTCGCGAGCACTGACATGTACGCGATTTCCGAATAGGAGGTCAGGTTCGTGCGGCTCGGCGCCAGCGGGAACTCGACCGAGCCCGTCGCCGGATCGAACCCGAGCATCGCCTCGGGGAAGTAGAACGGCGCCACGACCGCGGGATGTTTAGCCGCGCCGTCCTTCGGCGTGGCGACGAACACGCGCTGCCACGTGCCCGGACCGTTGGCCTGCCTGAGGCTCGTCACCGTGAACGCACCGCAGTCGTATTTGCCGGCCACGGTCACCGAATGCGCAAACGCCGCATATCCCGACGGAGGCTCGATGAGGCGCAGGACCGCGTCATCAGCCAGGCTCGCCGTCGACCCGTGCGCCGCACAACAGGCGACGGCGATTGCGCCGACCGCCATCAGGCGGGCGAATCGAGCCTCTTTCCTGTTTTCCATCTGGGACTTTTCGTTTCTTGCCTTGCCCACGATTCTCTCCCTTGCTAGCGTATCTCAAAGTTCCATTTCACCTCGGTGCCGGTGTTGACGTGGCGGACGGCGAGGGTCCAGACGCCGGTTTCTCACACGTCTCATCTCTTCTGGCTCCTTAAAACATTATGTTCGTGTGCATAATCATTTGCCTGTTTATTGCCTATCCGGTGACAAACTTGTCTTCAGACGACGATTTTGGCGCTGGATGACGGCGCGCGCGACAAGGCCGGAGGCGCGATCGCGGCAGACGACGGCATAGTCGCCGGTGGGGTCGTCTAGATTCGTCTGCAGCGAAAGCTCGCAGACGCCGTTCACGGCTGCGGCATAGCCCGCGCCGTCAAGCTCGCGGCCACGGGCGTCCGTCACGCGCACGTCAACCGGCAGCACCGCCGGAACCGGCCTGCCGGACGCGCCGAGCACCGAAAGCCGCAGGCGGATCCGTCCGCCGCG
>CACYCW010000109.1 GCA_902773015.1 uncultured bacterium | reverse complement strand
GACGTGATCTACAACTGCACTAGCTGGGACTGGCACCTTCGTCCGTGCGTGCGCGCCATGAAAAACGGCAAGGTCGCGCTCGTGGAGGTCCCCGGCACGCTCAAGATCGACGAGTGCTGGGAATACGTCGAGACGTGCGAGGCGACGAAAGTCCCGTGCATGATGCTCGAGAACTGCGTCTACGGCGAGGACGAGATGCTCATGCTCAACCTCGCGCAGCAGGGCGTTCTGGGCGACGTCGTCCACGGCGAGGGCGGCTATGTCCACTACGGCGCGGAGTACATGTACCCAAAGACGGACGCCGAGCCGCCGACGTGGCGTCTCGAGGAGAAGAGGGGACATACGGGCAACGCCTATCCTACGCACGGCCTCGGACCCGTCGCGCTCTCGATGAACATCAACCGCGGCGACCGCTTCGACTACATGGTGTCCGTCGGGTCGCGCGGCCATTCGCTGCAGGAATTCGCGCGGCGGAAGTTCGGCGCGGACTCGAAGTTCGGCAACTACCGCATCGACTACAACGACGTCAACACGTCCGTAGTCAAGACCGCCGTCGGCAACACGATAATGGTGCAGCTCAACTGCGCCAACCCTCGCCCGTACACGCGCATGGGGCTTATCGTCGGCACGAAGGGCGCGTTCGGCACTTATCCCGCGCGCGCCGCCCTTGAAAGCGCGCCAGGCGTCGTAGGCAAGACGTGGATGGACGAAAAGGCGTTCGCCGAGCTGCGCGAGAAGTACACGCATCCGATATGGAGACAGCACGGCGAGATTGCGAAGAAGGTCGGCGGACATGGCGGCATGGACTTCATAATGGACCTTCGCTGGGTGCATTGCCTAAAGAACGGACTCCCGCTCGACATGGACGTGTACGATCTCGCGAGCTGGAGCGCAATCTGCGAGTTGAGCGAGCGGTCGGTCTTCAGACGAGGCGAGAGGATGGACTTCCCCGACTTCACGCGAGGCGGATGGAAAACGGCGAGAAAGGCGATTTGAAATGATCAGGACGAACAGGCGGGATTTCTTCAAAGGTGCGCTGGGTCTCGGCGCGGCGGTGGTTGCGGGGGTGAACCCCCGTCGCGCAAAAGCAGACGGCGCGCGGAACGGGACGCATCTCCGCGAACTTGGCCCGATCGTGACGGACTGGGAGTTTCGCCGACAGGTGGGGCTCTCCGGCGCGAAGGCGGGAATGTACATCGATGACGTCATCTGGGTGTTCCGCGATCTCACAAGGCAGCGTCCGAAGTCGCTCTTCGGCAATCCGCTCCTCGGTGCGCTCAAGGAGGCGCACGAGCGCTACGGGCTCAAGGTGCAACTCAACTGCTTCTACCGCACCGACTTCTTCTACGGAATAGACGAGTTCTCGCTCGCCGACATGACGGACGCGTACAGGGACGAATGGCACGCAGCCCGGGGCTGGCTCCGGCTCGGCTTCCACGCATATCAGGAGTTCCCCGACTATCCGTTCGTCAATTCGTCCTACGCCGACGTCGCCACGTCGTTCGACCGCGTGTTCAATTCGGTGAAGCGGTTCGCCGGGGAGGACGTGTTCACCTCTGCGCTTGTGGGGCACTGGCTGCCGTTCAGCAAGGAGGGCTGCCGCGCGCTCAGGGACCGCGGAGTCAAGCTCGTTGCCTGCACGGACGGGGTGCGCTACGCCTACAGCGGCGACAGGGGCGAGCTTCCCTACGGACATGCGTTCAGGGTGGAAAGCAACCGCCGTCCCGAGACGGCCCTCTTCCGCCGCGACATGTACGACCCTGCGCTCCAGTCGTCGGCGTGCGGCTACAACCATCTCTGCCCCGGCCAGTTCGAGAAGACGTGGGGCACGTTCTCGCACGTTTACGACCGCGCCATGGGCATAGGGTTCAAGCGCTTCAGGAACGGGCCGATGCTGAACCTCTGTACGCCGGAGAAGGTGCGGGAAGGCATGGAGGCTGCAGCGGCGAGCGAGTTCCTCGTCTTCGCCGACCATGAGCAGTATTTCTATAGAGACTACTACGGCTACCAGCCAGACTACGTCGAGAAGATATTCCTGGCGTCCAGGATGGCGCACGAAGCCGGTCGTGAATTCGTCTTCATCGAAGATACCCTGTCGTGATTCCGTCCCGTTCCGTCCGCTTGCGGCTGGCATGG
>CACYCW010000108.1 GCA_902773015.1 uncultured bacterium | reverse complement strand
CTTTGCGGACTTCGAGTCGTGACTCCCAACCAGACGCAGAAACCACCATCACGTTCCACCAAGAACTCGCCGTTCAAGGCGAAGACGCTGGCATTGTACCAAAATCCCGCGTCAAAAGTCAATAAGGTTTGCCATGTTTTCTGGGCCATAAGGCGGACGGACGACGAGCGGTCGCGTGGACGCCGACAATCGCCCGCTCTGACGCGGGAGTACCGTTGCCTCGAAAGGCGCCGCATGCTGGGATGCACGGCACACGCGCACGGCTTACGCTCGCAGCCCCGCGTTCCTCACTCGCGGCTCTCCCGCCTGTGCACGCAGCTGTTTTGCCGCCATCATGCCCTAACTTTGCCACCGAACATACTCTAACTCGGTGGCAAATTTCCATGAATTTGGCGGCAAAACAACTACGTACACTGTGGGGACTTCTGGTCTGCACCGGCGCGGATTCGAGCGTGCACTGGCGGGGATTCGCGTGTGGACGCACAGCCAAAGGCTTGCGCACCGAGGGGAAAGCTGAAGGAAACTTGCGGCCCGCGGAGAAAAGGCACGCTTATCCCGAAAATCCGGAATAAGCGAGCACCTGTCGCGCGTAGAGCGCGAGAATGCCGCGCGGATCGCGCGCATACGCCTCGAACGTCTCCCGCGCGAGGCCCTTGTGATCCCCACAGGCCAGCAGGGCACGGGCAAGCGCCAGCTCGCGCATGCAGTTGTCCATCTCGGGGCCGAGCCCGTACCCGCCCTGCGGCGCCAGCTTGCGGAAGTCCGACACGGCGAAGCCGTGAAGACCATCCTTTCGCAGGCACGCCGCGATCGCCGGAGCCGTCATTGGATCGCCGAACGCCGTCAGCGCGTGCGTAATGCCGCGGATGGCCTCGAGGGATGACTGCGGGTCCTTGCCGATTTCCGCGAGATGTCTCAACAGGGGCTTCCGTGCGCGCGGATCCTTCGTGCGCGCGAGGGCCAGAAGGATGTCCCGCATCGTCGTGCGCCCGCCGCCGAAAGCGCCGATGCGGGATGGAATCTCGCTCTTCTCCGATCCATCTGCCAGGCGAAGGAGCGTCTCCACGCCCGTCGCATCGCCGAGGAATCCCAGCGCCACCGCGTAGATCTGCCGCGCCGCCGCGCTCCCCTTCCCGGATGCCTCTGCCGCGACGGACTTCCCGTAGGCCGCACGCAGGAGAGGAATCGCCCGTGCGCGGTTCTCGGGACGAAACACCACATGGCTGCCCTTGAACGCATCGCCCATCGTCTCCACACTGGCCGCGAGAAGCGCATCCGAGGAGACGTCCTCATCCGCGTTCCACCCGAGCGCCTCGTCACGCAGGATGCCCTCCTTCACGAGCGTGCGCCGAAGCGCCGCGAAGTCAATCGCGCGGAACTCACCGCCCTGCGACCTGGCGGCGCGCGCCGCCGCAATGCCGACCGCGTAGCCCATGTTCATGAGATCGGCCTGCATGCGGATGATCGGCTGCACATCGCGCGCGACGCCGGCGCTGAGCCCCACCACGGCCAGATGCGAGATCCCCTTCGGCAACAGCGAGCGGAGCGGCACGTTCACGTCGAACCGCGTGCAGGAATCACCGCGCTCGATGACGGGGGTGACGCTCGATTCCGCGAGCGCGCAGAAGTCATCGACGAGGAACCCGTGTGAGTCCTGACGGGAACGCGCCTGGACGACCACGTCCGGGAACGGACGCTTCGACGTGACATCCTGCGCGTTGAGAAGGTAATCAGGCACGATTCGCCGCCGCTCGCGGGAATCGGGCATCTTCGCGATGTCCCAGGCGTCTGGCGCGCCGGCGCGGGCCCGAAGCCCGAAGAGCCAGAGATCGGCGGCATCGGAGTCGTTGAGATATCCGAAGTCGGAATTGATGCCGCCCATTCCAAGACGGTGCGGGGCCTGTCCGGCACTCTGCATCGCGAACTCGCCAGACCCGAAGAGCCAGGTGTGCGCCCCGGCCGCCGCCGCCAGGTCGGAGTTGCCCGTCCCGTCGATGAAGCAGGTCGCGCGCACGCGCACGGGGCCGAGCGCAGTCGCAAGCGTCACCTCCTTGAGCACGCCCTTCTCGACGACGGCGTCGAAGCCCATCGCGCCGAACATCACCTCGACGCCCGCCTCGCAACACCACTTGCGCCAGGTCTCCGCGCGCCGGTAGAGACCGATGCGACCGCCGATCTCCTCATTCCCCTTCTTGAAGCGCTCGGTGAAGCCGCAGTGGTTGCCGTCGAAATAGCCGAGCACCATGCCATCGGTTCCCACACCGCCAAGGACATGCAGATACTCGACGATCAACACCTTCGCCCCCTCGCGAGCCGCCGCAATCGCCGCTGGCGTGCCGCTCGTCCCACCGCCCACCACAACGACGTCGTAATGAGATGTTCGAGAGGGTTGAGGGGGTTGAGGGGCTTGAGTGGGCTGAGGGGTTGCGACCGTGCGGCCGAGCTCCTCGCCTTCGCGGATGCGCTCCTCCAGCGGCTTCCAGCCCGGCGTGTGCCAGACGAGCAGGTCGGCATCATCCATCAGGTTCTTCGTTGCCGTGAGCTCGCGCGCGGCCCACTCCGCCGCCGCGAAACTCGCGTAGGAACCGTCCTTCATCGGCAGACGGAACGTGCAACGGTACATCCGCCCCGTCAGGTTCCCGTGGGCGACGGGGAACGTGCCCGGCAGCCGCTCCACGGTCATCCCGGGCGCGCTCGGCGGCGGCCCGTCGACGATCACGACGCGCGAGAACGTCTCCTCCTTGCCGACCGGAAGCACGACGCCATCGGTCCCGAAGTGCGACAGCACCCCGTAGCGCGTCGCGTCGATCACGCGCTTCGCGCGGATCTCGCGCGTGCCCGAGCGGTTCGCGACCCTGACGCCCGTCAGACCGCCCGCCGCGTCACGCGAAACGCCAACGACCGCCGTGCCTGTGAGGAATCCGACGCCAGCCTCCACCAGCACGCGATCGAACGTGCGCTTCACCTTGAGTGGAGAGGGCGGCGCAAAGGAGCCGGCCCTGTCCGCGAGATGGAACCAGATTCGCGAGACAAGCTGGTGGTCTGCGTCTGGCGACTTGCGCACGATCACCTCCACCTCGGAAAGCTCCGCGTTGACGTCCGCCACGTAGGAGCAGGCCGTCGCGGTACCGCGATAGGCGTCGCCCTCCACCTGAAACGTCCGCTCGGCGCGCTTCAGCTCAAACGTCCTGCCGGCGAGCGGCCCCGCCTTCACGATGCAGACGGCGGAATCGGTCTCGGCGACCTTCTTCTTCCTGCCGCCCACCTCGGCCACCTTGCGCACATTCGCCACCACGCCCTCCGTGGCGATGTACTGCGTCGTGAGGGCGATGACCTCGATCCGCGCGATCTTGGCCGGCTTCTTGAGGACGCAGCGGTAGGAAATGTCCTCGTTGTACCACACGCCGTCGGAGGGGCTCGGCGGCGGCAGCGGCTCGGAGATGCGGTGCCACCAGTCGTTCTTGTAGATCCAGCGGATGCCATCCGTGCGACGTTCCGGCCAGTAGTCGTAATCGGCGTGGTCGGTCGAGCCCGCCCAGAGCCGCTTCACGAGTTCCGTCAACGGCCTCTGCCCTTCGGGAAGCCCCAGCTCGAGCGTGCCGGCGAGATCCTCGCCGAGGTACGGGAAAGGCGTCACGAGGAACACGTTCGCTCCCGCGGCCTTCGCCGCTGTGGCCGCGGCCACGCCCTTCGCCGTTCCCCCCACAACGAGGACGTCGTAGGCGGAGGCCTGAGGAACCTGTGCCGGAGCCATCAGGGCCGCTACACATGCAACCGCTGCAACCGCAGCGGCCGCGAACCATCCGAGACTACGGTTCTGCCTCTCGTTCATGTCATTCCTCCTCTTCGGAAACGATCCTGCCTCACAGGAAGGTGATCTCGTAGGCGCGCCCCTCGAAGTTGCCGCCGGCGACGTACATCGAGGCCGTCTCGGAGAATCCGTCGATTTCCTCGCAATGGGTGTGGCCGCAGAGGATCGCCTTGAGCCGGCTATTCGTCTGCGTCCACGTCCAGAAGTCACGCGTCTTCTGATCGTAGGAGTCCCAGACGTTGGCGGGACGCCGGAGCTTACGGATGTCCTCATCACCCTTGCCGGCCTTGCGCAGGATCGCGGCCCGCCCGCGAACTGAATTATCGAGGAACTTCGCCGTGTAGAACGGTGGGATGTGGCACATCAGCACCACCGGCAGGCCCTTGTCGAACTCCGCCCGGGCGCGGAAGATCGTCTCCTCGCGCAGGTTCACCCGCGCATTGTCGATCGCGACGAAGTTCGCGCCGCCGATAACGCGCGAGGCGACCGTGAGGTCGTTGCGGAAATGGGGCTGCAGACGCCGCCGCTGCGCGGGCTCGTCGGTCGTGTAGTTGCCCGGCGCCTCAATCTGGTACTCGTGGTTGCCCAGCGCGCAGTGCCAGTCAAGCCCAGCCACGTTGTGCGCGAGAAAACGGTCGTTCCCCGCCGTGGAGATGTCGATCAGATCGCCCGTGTGGAACATCGGCAGGGCGTTCCGGCGGGCATAATCGAGCGTCGCGTAGAACGACTGCACCGCCTGCGGGAACCGCACCCACCGCTGGTAGAACTTCTCACGGGCGTTCTTCTCCGCCGCCGCGCCGGCGTCAACGACATCGAAGAAGTTGAGATGGGTGTCCGAGAAGTGCAGGGCCTTGAACGCCTTGCCGAGGCCGAGGTCGATCTCGATCGGCGTGACCTTGAGCACCTGCTCGTCGGCGATGCCAGTCTCGTAGAACGTGTAGTCGCCGCCGAACGCCTTCGCGGCGAACGCGCCCGCGCCCAGCGCCAGGAAATTCCTTCTGCTGATCATGAGTTCATCTCCTTCTTATAGATGACTTGCATCGACTCGTCAAGATCCGACAACACGAGGAACCGCCACGAGACCCCGCCCGGCGCGACCTTCACCACCCGATGCCCGAAGGCGGGCACGATGTCCCGCATGAACGGACGCCCCGCGTACTCCTCGCGCTTGATCTTCGGCAGGAAGCCCACGCTGATGAGGCGGTCGCCAGGATACAGCTCGCGCGAGGCCATGTTCACGAGGTTCTTCTCCGTGACCTGGCTGGGGCTCCACGTGCCCAACGTCGCATCCCGCGTCCGTGCGCGGCCACTGGTGATCGAAGTAGTGGCGGATATCGAAGTCCTCGGCGAAGCGCGTGACGCCGCAGACGCGCCGCCCGTCCGACGCGGGCTCCGAGCGCAACGCGGGATACCCGCAGTGATCGCCGTGCCAGTGCGTCAGCACGAAGTAGTCAATCGCCGGGCGAGGCGAGCTTCCGTCGCCGGTCCGCGGCAAGGCGCTCAGGACCCTTTTCACGTACCGGCTCACCCACTCGCCGCCAAGACGCTCAGGAGTCGGTCTACGCGGCACATGGCAAAGGTACTGAGGCCGGTAGAAGTCCCCGCAATCAAGCAGCATCGTCGTGCCGTCGGGAAAGACGAAGAACGTCTGCTCGCCGCATCCCGTCTGGACGAAGTGGATGTCCAGCTCGCCCGGCTTCCACACCACCGGACCCGCACCCCTCAAGTTCTTTTCCCCACTCACAACCTAATCAGTCGTTGCACTCCCATCTTGCTTTCCCCTGCGCCGCTACGCCCCTGTGCGAGATTCAACTACTGCTTCCAGATTCAAGCCTGCGACGGGAACAGCGCCTCCTCAACCGAGGAGCAGAGCGCGTGGTAGACGGGCAGGTGGAGCTCCTGGACCTTGGCCGTCTCCGTCTCCGGCACACGGATCGCGACATCGGCGACCTCCGCGAGCCGTCCACCGCCCGCGCCGACGAGCGCGATCGTGCGGAGTCCCTTCGCCTTCGCAACAAGCGCCGCGTTCACGCAGTCGATGGAGTTGCCGCTCGTCGACAGCGCGATGAGGACATCGCCGGACTGCCCGAGACCATAAACCTGCTGGGCGAAGGCCGTCTCCCACGCGACATCGTTCGCGAAAGCCGTCAGGAGGCCGGTCATCGAGACAAGCGATACCGCCGGCAACGCGCCTTCCAGCTTCGCAGTCAGTTCGGGTGGCAGCTTCGCCGCCACATTCGGATCGACGGGACGCCGCCGCCGGAAGCTCTTCATCAACTCGCCGACGATATGCTCGGCATCCGCCGCGCTGCCGCCGTTGCCGCACACGAGCACCTTGCCTCCGTCCCTGTAGCAGGTCAGCAGAATCTCCCGTGCCGCGGCAATCATCTCCTCGCACGCCTTCAGCGCCGGGCATCTCTCGAACAGCTCCTTCATGGGCATCCCTCAGCGCCTTTCATCCATGTTCGCGACCGCGAGCGCCGCGTAATCGCCGATGTTCTCCGAAAGCTCCGCGCCGCAGATCCGGCAGGCCTTCCGCGCCAGGGGCAGCGCCTCGCGCTCGAGGATCGGCTCCACCTCGCGCAGGAAGCGGTCCTGCTGGCGCATGAACACGCCGCCGAGCACGATCACCTCGGGGTTGAGGATGTCAATCGTGTAGGCGAGGATGGTCGCGAGGTGCGCCGCGGACTCCTTGAAGACCGCGGTGCAGAACTCGTCGCCCTCGTCCACGCGGCGGAAGAGTTCCTTCGTGCTGAAGTCATCCGGCAGCGTCACGCCCTTCTCCGCGGCACGGATGCGCGCAAGCCGTGCCATTCCCGCACCGGAGCAGAACCCCTCGGCGCTGCCCTCCTTGTTGTAGCCGATCGGCCCCGTCGGGGCGAGGCGGATGTGTCCGATCTCGCCGGCGTTGTCATTCGTTCCGGAATACAGCTTGCCGTCAAGGACAAGCCCCGCGCCGAGTCCCGTGCCGAAGGTCATGAAGACCATGTTCCGCGTGCCCCGTCCCGCCCCGAACTTCCATTCCGCGTAGGCACAGGCGTTGGCATCGTTCTGCAGGTGCACGGGCACGTGGAAACGGTCCTCGAAGTAGCTCACAATCGGCACCTCGTCCCATCCCGGCAGGTTCGGCGGCGAGAGGACAACACCCCGCCTCGAATCGAGCGGACCGCCGCAGCTGATTCCGCCGCTGTCGAAGGTCCTGCCGAGCGCCACGATGCGCCGGGCGAACTCGTCGAGGACCTGCCGCCAGGAAAGGCCGTGTGTCGGGAATTCCTCGCGATGGAGGATCTTCACCGAATCCGTCGCGCACTCGCCGACGGAAAGAGCGCACTTGGTGCCGCCGATGTCAATGCCAAAGGACGTCCTCATCTCATCTCCTTCTGGGCGATGAGCCCGAGTCCGAACAGGTAGGCGATGCAGGCGAACAGGACGACCACGATTCCGACGGCGCCGAAGCCCTTCTGCGCGAAGCCGATCACGGCGGAGACGATGCCGCCGCCGACGATCGCCATCACCATGAGGGCCGTGATCTCATTGGCCTTCTCGGGAATCTTGGCGATCGCCAGCCCCATGCACATCCCGAAGCTATTCGCGGTCAGGAACGCGACGACGAAGACACAGGCGAGAAAGGCAATCGGTGAGCCGACGAACGGAATCAGGGCGGTCACGAGGGCGCCCAGCCCCATGCACCACGGGAAGCACCTCGCCGCGGAGATCCGCGCGAAGACGATCGCCCCCGCGAACGCCGCCAATGTCTTCGCGACGAAGTAGACCGTCGGCCCCATTCCGGCGCGATTCACGTCCACGTTGTAAACGTTCTTCAGGTACTCGGGAATCGCCACCGAGAACCCGACGTCAGCGCCGACCGAGAAGAGGATGCCGACAGTCATCGCCAGAACGTACGGATGCCGCAGAAGGGCAAGGCAGGAGCCGAAGGACGTCGTCGGCCCGGCCGCCGTCTCACGCGGAATCTCGGTGAACTGGAGCCAGAGCGCCGCGACGATCGTGAGCAGGCCGTAGAGCGGGAAGATGAGCCTCCAGTTGCCGAGGGCCGTCGCCGTCAGGTAGACGAAGACGGGCGTCAGCGCCGCGCAGATCGCTTTAACGAACTGGCCGAGCGAGATCCGGCTCGTGAGAAGGTCCTTCGGGACGATATTGCTCATCAGGGCCGGGAGCGCCGCCTGGATGATCGTGTTGCCGATGCCGATCATGGCGAAGGCGACGATGTAGAGATACCAGCGCTCGGCGTTCGCGGCCAGCGGCACGAACATCGCGGCGATCGTGACAAGGAGGGCGATCTCCACCGCGTTCTTGCGCCCGAACCGTCCGCAGAGGATTCCGGTCGGGATGGAAATGACCAGGAACCAGAGATACGCGAAAATCGGCATCAAGTACGAGATGCGATCGGCGTTCGCGACACACTCGTTCCGGACCTGGTTCATCACCGTACCGATGATGTCCCCAAACCCCATCACGAAAAAACCGAATAGTATCGGCATCAGCTGCCACAACATCATTTTCTGTTTCGCCATGCTGCCCACGCTCCCTATTGCTGGATGGTGTTTACATTGTACCAGATTCCGACTGCGTTCGCAATGCGCGACTTTCAGCCGGAAAGCTGGACGGCTTCACGGCCGTGCGCTTCGACGCGGATCACCTCGGCGACGTGACGGAGCCGGCCGGCCAATCAGGCCAGCTCCCAGCCCTTCTGGTACTCGCGAGCCCAGCCCTTCTCGCCTGCGACGGAGAGCCGCCGCCCGGTGACCGGGTCAAGCCGCACCACATCGTTGCAGTCGACGGCAATGTTCGCGATGAGCGGCATGAGCGAGGACTTCACGCCCTGCTCGGCGTTCGCGCGCGTCGCGGGATTGCGCGCACGCAGGCACTCCACGAAGTCGGTCATGTGTTCCACGTCCAGCCCCGCGGTCGGGTTCGTCAGCGAGATCGTGTCGCCCTTCACCACGCCGCCGGCCGTCCACTCGCGAACCGGCTTGCCCTTCTCGTCGAAAAGAATGGCGTTGTCATGCGGTCCGAGGAAGACCGACCCCTTCTCGCCATAGACGACCGCGCCGGTCGACGCGTCCAGATACGGCTTCGTGACGCCGTGGCAGGTCATCTCGAAGGTGATAATCTTGCCACCCGGATACTTGTACGTGGCGTTGAAAACGTCCGGCCACTCGAAGTCCCCTCCCTTGGGGAAGAGCTGCCCGCCCGTGCAGCGCACCTCTTCGGGGAAGCTGTCGATCCCGAGCGCCCAGCGCGCGGCATCAGCGAAATGCGGCGCGTTGTTGCCCATCTCGGACGTACCCCACTTGCGAAACCAATGCCAGTTGTAGTGGACGATGTTGTCGCGGAAGTCCTCACGCGGCGCCGGTCCCTGCCAGAGGTCCCAGTCGAGCCACTCGGGAACCGCGATCTTCTTTCCAGTGCCGATCGACTGGCGGTTCGACTGGTACCACGCCTTCGCGTAACGCGTCTCGCCGATCGCGTTCGTCTTCGCGAGATGGTCGAAGACGGCCCTGTAGGTGCGCGACGAACGGCGCTGGCTGCCGATCTGGACGACCATGCCGGTCTCCTTGGCGACGCGCAGCAGGATCAGCCCCTCCTCGGGACAGAAGCAGCACGGCTTCTCGACGTAGACCGCCTTGCCAGCCTTCATCGCCATGATCGCCGAGTAGGCGTGGAAATGGTCTGGAGTCTCGGAGATGATGCCGTCGATCTCGCGATCCTCCAGCACCTTGCGCAGGTCCTTCTCCATCTTCGGCCTGACGCCCGTCGCCTTGAAAACGTGATCCGCCGCGAACTCCCGCGCGCGACTGTCCACGTCGCACACGGTCGCGATCTCCACGCCCGGCACCTTCAGCGCCGCCTTCATGACGACGAATCCGCGTCCCTTCGCATGGCAGCCGACGATTGCCAGCCGCACGCGGTTGGAGGGCGCGCCAGCCCCGAAAACCCTGTTTGCCGTGGCGATGAAGAACGCGCCTGCGGCGCCGCCCGATATGAATTCTCTCCTGTTCATTACTCTCAGTTCCTTTTCCTTTTCAGTGGTGACGTTTGCGATAGATTATATCATATTTTCCCCCGCCGCGTCCGGAACTAAACTTGGATTCCCTGGGCGTCGCAGTTTGCCATAATAACGGACACTCTCAACAAAGGCGAATAAGGTTTCGAGCGACCCCGTTTGCCAAATACTGGACACTAAGAG
>CACYCW010000107.1 GCA_902773015.1 uncultured bacterium | reverse complement strand
GCCTTGTCATCGGCGCGATAAAGCACCTTCAATGCGCCGACAATTCCTGTTGCGGCATTTTCGGCGCGATATACTTCCGCACTCCCCCCGCGTCCAAGGAAAGCGAGAACCTTCCAGCCGCCGATTATGCATCCAGCCATCGCGACTGGTGCCGGCTCGAAGCGTCCATGCTGGCGCAGGCGCCGCTCAAGCTCGCTTTCCGTCGCATCAGGCATCGCCAGCCTCCTCCAGTGTGCGCACGATTTCGCGGAGCCGTGCGAGCATGCGGCTCTTTGTCTTGTCGACGTTGTTGCGGCTTGTGCCGTATTCGGCGGCCACCTCGTCAGGCGAAGCACCGTCAACGGTCAGCCGCTGGAATATCTGCTTGGACTTGTCGGGAATCCTGTCGTCGTCCAGAAGCTGCCGCATCGCGATTTCAAGAACAGCCTCCCTCCAAGCGTCCGAATCGTCCGTTGTGCCGATCGCCGCGCCCGCGTCCGCAAGTTCGTGCAACTCCCTTTTTGCCGTCCGTTCTTTGGCCGCTCTTTCGCACTGCTTCAGAGCTTTCTTGCGGAGAATGCCCGTAAGATAGTTTCTGAAGCGGCCGGTCTCGTCCGGGGCGTACCGATAGCCGATTATCACTTTTGAAAGCGCAATCAACGTTTCCTGCACCACATCGTCGGCATCGACGTCTGGGAAATGCGACTTCAGGTACGCAAGCATCATCGGCCGGTACCGGGCGACAAACTCCGGCCAACGCGCACTATCCCCATCGGCAATGTCTTTTAGAAGAGTCGTTGAAGTTTCGGGTATCATGGACATTTTCCTTTCGCTAACGCGATCACAGGCTCTTCAGAAGCGCTGTGCAGCCTTCAAGGATGTCGGCGTATGTCTCATCGAAGTTGCCGGTGTACCATGGATCGGCGATGTCGCGTTCGGATCCGGTGAACGACAGGAGTTTCCTTATCTTCCCCAAATCCTCCGGGAACACGAGTCGCCGGAGATCGGCTATGTTGTAGGCGTCCATCCCGATGAGGAGGTCGTATTCACTCGCCTTCGCGGCGGTAACGAGCCATGCACGACGCGACGCGAACGGGATTCCCTCGGTCTGGAGCTTCCTGCGTGTGCCGTAGTGGATGTCGCTGCCGATCTCGTCGGTGTGGAGTGCGGCGGACTCGACCGCGATGTCGTCGCGACCCACCCTTCTGACGAGCTCCTTCATCACGAACTCCGCCATCGGCGAGCGACAGATGTTCCCGTGACACAGGAACAGAATCCTGCAGACGTGATCTGTTTTATTATGTTTCATAGAACCTCCAATGCCGCTGTCTCCGCGTTGCCAATCATTCTTTTGACATTATACCAAATCCGCGGCGGATGCGCCGCGCCTATGCGAGAGGAAGGCGCCCGCGCCCTAGTTCATGCGATAGGAGCGCCACCTTGTTTCCCAGGCCGCCGCCATAGCCGGTGAGGCTTCCGTCCGCGCCGATGACGCGGTGGCAGGGAATGATAATGCAGATCGGATTCCACCCGACCGCGCCGCCGACGGCCTGTGCCGAGACCCTGCCGCCGCGTTTTGCCGCCAGCCCCTTCGCAATGTCGCCATACGACACCGTCGCACCGAAGGGAATCTTCAGCATCTCGTCGATGACCGCCTGACGAAACGGCGTCAATCCTTCAATGCGATAGTTGGGCGTGAAGCCGGGATCATGCCACGCGAAATACACATCAAGCCAGCGGCACGTATCGCGGAACACCGGCGTCTCGCGCCTTTCGCATCCACGCGCATCGCGCCTGTCGTCGCGCGAGCCCTCAAACCAAAGCCCCGTCAGCGCTTCGCCGTCCCCGCACATCACGAGATCGTCGAATCCCTTGGGCGTCTTGTATTTCCAGATGTAGTTCTTCATTGACTTGCCTTTTCGAGTATGCCAACTGCGGTTATGCCACCGGAGAAGATGACGCCGCCAACAACGACTCCAACTGCAATGGTTCTGATTTTGCGCGGGCGGCATCGTTCCGTTCAAGAACGGCCATCGGCATACCGCCCCAAATCAGGCACTCGTCGAAAGCCTCGGTACGGTCAAGGCCCGTCACCGCAAGATACTCGCCAAACGACAGTGGATGGATGCGTATTTCAAACCCACGGCCTCGGAAGTTGGTGGCTACGTCCTTGGACAACATCCTTGAATTCGACCCCGTGACATAGACATCCACGTTCGACATCGCCATGAATTCGTTTAACACATCGTAGAATGTGATGTAAAGATTCTTCCTGTCCTCAGGCGCAACGTCTGATGCTTTCACCCCCGGCTTCCTGACCTTAGCAGACAGCTGAATCTCGTCGATGAGGATAAAGAATCGCCCCTGCCCCTTCACACGCTCACGGAGATAGGCGGCGAGGCTAACATGGTTCTGGAGGCTCTCAAATCGCTCCTGATCCAAGGCAATCTCGACGATGTGCGAAGGCCTGACGCCGCTCTAGGGTTCTGTCTCTCCCCTGAGTGTCTTCAACTGGACCTGGCGACCGTGATTCCCGTCTTGTGGCCGTTGAGGTCGATGTCGCCGGTGCCGTCGGAGATCGCGACCTCGAGGGCCAGGGTCTCGGTCTTCACGTAGTTGAGATGGGCCTTGAGCGCGGCCTTCATCTCGGCGTCGCACGAGACGGCGAGCGTGATACGCTGGGTGACCTCGAAATCGGCCTCCTTGCGCATCGCCTGGACGTGGCTCACGAACTCACGCGCGTTGCCCTCGGCGACGAGCTCCGGCGTGAGGGCCGTCTCGAGTCCGACAACGACCGTCCCGGCGGATGCGACCACAAGACCGTCCTTCGGCCGTCGGGTGACGACGACATCGCTCTCGGCGACTTCGACACCCTCGACATCGACCGGGAACGAGCGGCCTCCAGCCTTCCATCCGGCGATCGCCGAGGCGACGGCCTTCATCTTTGGCCCACATTTCGGGCCAAGCGTCTTGAAGTTCGCCTTGTATGTGACCTCGCAGAGTTCGGTCTCGTCGGCGATGAACTCGACCCGCTTGACATTGAGCTCGTCCTCGATTAGGTCCTCAAGCCCCTTGACGTCGCCGCCGGAGAGCTTCAGCGCCGCGAGCGGCTGACGCACCTTGAGATCGTTGTCGGCCCGCAGGCGGCGACCGAGCTCGACCGCGGCCATCACATCGGCCATGCGCCGCTCGAGATTGAGATCGCGCGCCACGGCATTCGCCGTCGGGAAGTCGCAGAGATGCACCGACTCGGGATCACTCGCGCCCCGGAGATTCGTGTAGATCTCCTCGGCGATGAACGGCGTGAACGGCGCAGCGACCTTCGAGAGCTGAACCAGCACGTAGCGAAGCGTACGGTAGGCGCCAAGCTTGTCGTCATCGTTCGTCGACTTCCAGAAGCGACGGCGGCTCCGGCGGATGTACCAGTTCGTGAGATCCTCGACGAACTTCACGAACGGACGCACCGACCGCTGCAGGTCGTAGTCGTCCATCGCGGCCGTCACATCGGAAATGAGCGTCTCCATCGACGAGATGATCCAGCGGTCCAGCACGTTCGTCGCCATCGGCGCCGTGACCTCGGCATCGTGGAACCCGTCGACGTTCGCGTAGGTGACGAAGAACGAGTAGGCGTTCCACCACGGGATCAGCAGGTCGCGCAGGATCTGCTTCACGCCGCTCTCGGAGAACTTCAGCGACTCGGCCTTCACCACCGGCGAGTAGATCATGTAGAGGCGAATCGCGTCCGCCCCGTAGGTGTCGAGCATCTTCGTCGGGTCGGGGTAGTTCTTCAGCCGCTTCGACATCTTCTTGCCGTCCTCGGCGAGGACGAGGCCGTTGACGATGACGTTGCGGTAGGGCGACCGGTCGAAGAGGCAGGTGCCGAGCACCATGAGCGTGTAGAACCACCCGCGCGTCTGGTCGAGTCCCTCGGCGATGAAATCGGCGGGGAAGAAATCGGCTGGATCGCCCTTCCCCATGTAGTGTTGCTGCGCGTAGGGCATCGAACCCGACTCAAACCAGCAGTCGAGCACTTCGGGAGTGCGATGGTAGGTCTTGCCATCCTTCTTGATGACGATCTTGTCGACGAAGTGCTTGTGGAGGTCGGTCACCTTCTCGCCCGAGAGTGCCTCAAGCTCGGCGATCGAACCGACGCAGATCATGTCGTCCGGATCGGCGTCGTTGATCCACACCGGGATGCAGCTGCCCCAGAAGCGGTTGCGGGAGATGTTC
>CACYCW010000106.1 GCA_902773015.1 uncultured bacterium | reverse complement strand
GTGGCGTTCTCCCCACTGCCCTGGATTGCGATATCACGCGAGGTGATGAACGCGGATTTTGCTATGTTGCGAAACGCATCAAGATTGAGTGCCATGTTTTCCTTTCCCCATTCCTCCATTCTTGCTACCTGTCATCTTACCTACACGGCAAAGCATAAGAGGTTACAGGCACATCCGAAAAAATTTCGTCTTTCAGATTTATGGGCGTATCACACCATTTCCCCTACATATTTTCCGTCTCTAAAATTCATGAGTTCATTATACCCGCCATCCAGTAGCCAGCGCAACACTCGTTGCGTAGCCCTTTGCTGACGAGGCATCCTTGCTAGTTGACGGTATTATAGCATTTTTGGCTTGGGCTTGCAAAGTGGGCTTCAGCCTGGCAGGGAGTCCCCACGCATTCTGCCGCGCAGCCTACCACACCCTGCCGTGCGCCGTCAAGCATATACAGTGAAAAATACGGAAATGCCCGGGGGTTCAAATTACCGTTGTCTAACCGAATGTGATTGTGCTATAATCCCGCCATCGTGACAGACAACAGGTGTTGAACCAACAAAACAAAGGAGAAAAATCATGGCTCATCAGATAGCTGCTGACAAATGCGTCGCGTGCGGATGCTGCAAGGATGCGTGCCCGGCCGAGGCGATCTCGGAAGGCACCCCCTACACGATCGACGCGGAGAAGTGCGTGGACTGCGGCGCTTGCGCGTCCCAGTGCCCGAATGAGGCGATTTCCCCGGCGTGATCGAATTCATCCAGGAAACGCTTCTCCTCCTGCCGTTCCTTTTCGGGACATATCTTGTCCTGGAGACGGTGGAGGCCAAGGCGGGCGGCGCGCTCGAGAGATTTCTCGAGCGTGCGCGTTCTGTCGGGCCGGCGGCTGGCGCGCTCGCCGGGGCGATTCCGCAGTGCGGCGTCTCGGCCGCTGCGGCGTCCTTCTATGCCGGCGGCGTCATCTCGGTGGGGACGCTACTAGCGGTTTTCCTCTCCACCTCCGACGAGCTCATCCCGGTGCTGCTCTCGACGGGTGCTCCCGTGGCGCTGATGGCGAAGATCGTCGGCATCAAGGTCGTCTGCGCCCTGGGCGTCGGGTTCGTCGCCAACGGCGCGCTCGTCGCGTTCCGGCACATGCGCCGCGAGGTGTCGGTCGGCGAGCTGTGCGCGCACAGCCGCTGCGGGTGTCGCAAGCACAGCGGCATCCTCGTGCCGGCGCTCATCCACACGATCGAGATATTCCTCTTCATCGTCGTCATCTCCGGGGCGATCGAACTGTGCCTCCATTACTTCGGTGAGGACTGTCTGGACACGCTGCGCCTGAACCGTCCGGTGCTCGGCGAGCTCGCGGCGGGCGCATTGGGGCTGGTGCCGAACTGTGCGGTGTCGGTCGCCGGGGCGAAGCTGTACCTTTCCGGCGCGATGAGCTCGGGGGCCCTGATGGCCTCGTCGTTCACCGGCTCTGGAGTCGGGATGCTCGTCCTCTTCCGCACGAACCGCAACCTGAAGGAGAACCTGTTCATCCTCGCTTCGGTCTACGCGGTCGGGGTCGTGCTGGGCTGTCTCACGGGCTGTCTGATCTGACCGGCCACTGGGGGACCGGCGATTTTTTGGCACCCCGTGCGTTTTTTTTGGTATAATTGTTTCCTCTTGAAGTACAAGTACCTATATCAGGACAGGAAAAACCGCAATCTCGAGGGCGAAATCGCCGCGCGCAACCGCGACGAAGCGTACAGGCTTTTGCGAAAGCAGGGGATACGCCCTTATCGTCTCATCGGGGACGATCCGTGGAACTGGCGCCCGTGGGCGATCAGCGCGGGGTATGTCATCCTGTCGGTGGCGCTTGTCGCGGTGGGCGTCATCGCCATCTCGCAGGCGCGGCAGCTGAGGGAACTGCAGATGGCCGATGTGGAGGAGAAGACGTTCTTCTAGGAAGGGCAATTTAAAGGTCAAGGAAAGGAACAGAGAGAGAATGAAAATCGATACGCTATGCGTTCAGGGCGGCTACCAGCCCAAGCGCGGGGAGCCGCGGCAGGTTCCGATCTACCAGACCACCACCTTCCGGTACGAGACCTCCGAGCAGATGGCCGACCTCTTCGACCTGAAGGCGTCGGGCTACTTCTACACGCGGCTTGCGAACCCGACGAACGACCTCGTCGCGAAGAAGATCGCCGCGCTTGAGGGGGGCGTCGCCGGCATCCTCACGTCGTCCGGCCAGGCGGCCTCGACCTACTCGGTGCTCAACATCGCCTCGGCAGGCGACCATGTCGTCAGCTCCGCGCAGATCTACGGCGGCACGTTCAACCTCTTTGCGGTGTCGCTGAAGAAGATGGGTATCGACTTCACGTTCGTCGACCCGGATGCGGACGAGAGGACGATCCAGGCGGCGTTCCGCCCGAACACGAAGTGCGTCTTCGGCGAGACGGTCGCGAACCCGTCCGGCGCCGTGCTCGACATCGCCAAGTTCGCGCGCATCGCCCACCGCAACGGCGTGCCGCTCATCGTCGACAACACGTTCCCGACGCCGATCCTGTGCCGTCCGTTCCGCTTCGGCTGCGACATCGTCACGCACGCGACGACGAAGTACATGGACGGCCACTCCGCCCAGGTCGGCGGCTGCATCGTCGACAGCGGCAACTTCGACTGGGCGAAGCATGCGGACAAGTTTCCCGGGCTTGTCGAGCCCGATGCGTCGTACCACGGCCTCTCCTACGTGAAGACATTCGGCAAGCTCGCCTACATCACCAAGTGCACGGCGCACCTGATGCGAGACTTTGGGTCCATCCCCTCGCCGTTCAACGCGTTCCTCGTGAACCTCGGGCTCGAGTCGCTGCACGTGCGGATCCGCCGCCACGCGGAGTCCGCGATGAAGGTCGCGAAGTGGCTGAAGGGCCAGCGGAAGGTCGAGTGGGTGAATTTCGCTGGGCTTCCCGACTCCCCGTACCACCGGCTCGTGCGCAAGCAGTTCGACGGCCCCGCGCCGTGCGGAGTGATGACCTTCGGCATCCGCGGCGGGCGCAAGGCGTCCATCCGCTTCATGGATGCGCTGAAGGTGATCGGCATCGTGACGCACGTGGCGGATGCGTGGAGCTGCGTGCTGCATCCGGCGTCGCACACGCACCGCCAGCTCACCGACGCGCAGCTGCGCGCGGCGGGCATCCCGCCGGACCTCATCCGCCTCTCGGTCGGGCTGGAGGAACCGGACGATCTCATCGCCGACCTCCGTCAGGCGCTTGCGAAGGTGAAGTAAGAAACAGGAAGGGGCACATGACATGAAAAGGAACCTGATCATCTCCAGCATACTCGGCGTCATCGCGGCGATCATGTACTTCGCCTCGATGGCCGGCTACGCCTACCCTGGGGAGAGCGCGAAGCTGATCGCGTGCTGGAAGGGGCTCGAGCTCGCCGCGACGCCGCAGTACCCGCTGATGGCCGTGTTTGCGCGCTGGCTCGGGGGCGGCAATCTGATCGCGCCGATCTGCGGCGTGATCGCGACGGTGCTCCTCTTCAATCTCGTGGCGGTGTTCACCGCCTCGAAGGTGCGCAGCGACGCGATGCTGCCGTTCAAGGGGCAGATCTCGACCGTGGCGGCGACCGCGGCGGCGGTGGTGTTCATGGTGACGCCGGCCGTGCGGTCGGCCGCGACGCATCTCGAGCCGCGGCTCTTCGACTTCACGTGGGTGCTCTGCGCGTTCGCCCTGGCGATCCCGTTCCTGCGCGGGCCGAAGGCGCTCTTCTGGCTGCATTCGATTCTCCTGGGCATCGCGGTGGGGCTCGGTTTCGTCGATTCAGTGCTCATCCTGGTGCTCGTGCCGTTCCATCTCGCGACGGTGGTGGCGGTGGCGCTAAAGCACGAGCGCAAGCCCTACCTGCCGCTCTTCCTCTTCGTGGTCGCGACGTACGTGACCATTCTTGTCGCGCTCAACTCGTTCGGCCTCGAGTCGGGTGAGTTCCTCAAGCGCGCGGCGCGCGAACTGCGCGATTACTACACCACGCCGGGGTGGCTGTTCGTCGGCATCTTCTCGACGCTGCCGTTCGCAATCGCGGTCTTCTCGAGTGCCAAGGCGTTCGGCGAGAAGCCAGGTCTCGTGCAGTGGATCTTCCACTGCGCGCTGACGTTCGTCGCGATCCTCGCGGTCGCGACGGCGCTCTCTCCGTCCTCTCTGATGGAGCCCTACGGCATCACCCCGGTGGCGACGAGCGCGTTCGCCGCTGCCGTCGCCGGCTACCTCGTCGCGTTCTGGTGGACGAATCGCGGCGTCAACGTCTCGCGCATCGCTGGCGGCATCCTCGTCTTCGTGCTGGCGGTCACCGCCGTCTGGAACCTCTTCTCCTTCGACGGCGACAACGGGTCGTTCGCCGACAAGGTCGCGCGCAAGATCCTCGACGATCTCGGCGAGCGCCGCTGGCTCGTGACCGACGGTTCGCTCGACAGCCACATCAAGCTCGTCGCCGAGACCGACGGCCGGAGCGTCAATCTGATCGCGCTGAACCGGGACTTGGACGAGGACTACCTCGCCGAGCTCGGGGAGGTGGTGAAGAAGGAGGGTGTCGGCGGCTCGAAGAACGCCTCGCTGCAGCTCTCGCTCTCGCTCGGCGTGCTGCCGTTCGTGCAGGACTGGTTCTCGGCCGATCCCTCGGTCGCCCAGGAGGTCGCCATCTTCGGCGCACCCGACCTCTGGTACACCGCGGGCATCACCCCCGTGCCGGAGTTCTTCTTCTTCGGCGCGGATGACAAGCGCGAGCCAGACTGGTCGGTCTGGAAGGAGTTCGACGCGATTCTCGAGGCGCCGAAGGGCTGGGGCAGCTACCGTAATCGCAAGATCTCCAACCCCGTCGACCGCCTGCGCCTCTCGCTGCGCCGCCACCTCGGCTTCGTCGCCAACAACCGTGGCGTCTTCCTGCAGGACCACAAGCGCGACGACGACGCCTTCAAGATGTACGAGCTCGTCCTGAACGAGATCGACCGCGACAACATCTGCGCCATCTTCAACGAGGTGGCGATGGTCGGCCAGAAGTATCCCGCTGCCGTCGCCCGGCAGAATGTACTGGATGGCATGCTCAAGGACGCGGTCAAGGACAAGCAGCGCCGCTACATCCTCTGGCGCCTCGGCACCTACTACGGCTACATCCGCAACCCCGACATCTTCATCCGCGTCGGTCACGCCTGGGCGCGATCCGGGCGGCCCGGCGATGCGCTCTCGCAGATCCGCCGCGCAATCGACTTCGTGCCGTCGGACAAGCAGAGCGTGCTGCTGAACATGATGGCCGCGCTCTACGCGAGTGAGAACAACCAGGGCGATTCCCGCCGCATCTACGAGGCTCTCCTCCAGCGCAACAAGAAGGACCATGACGCGCTCATCGGCATGATGCGCCTCGAGCTGATGGACGGCAACAAGGAGAAGGCGCTCGAGTACCTGCAGCGCGCCGCCGCGCTCTCCGGCGGCGAGGGCAAGCGCGGCAATCTCGAGCTCGCGATGGTCGCGATGATGAAGAACGACCACGCCACCGCCAAGGGCCTCATCAAGAAGGTCACCGACGCCGACCCGAAGGACCTGCAGGCATGGTCGCTCCTCGCCGCCGTCATCATGCAGCAGGCCGATGCGACATCGGACGAGAAGGCCAAGGACGCCCTGACCAAGGAGCTCGAGGAGTCGGTCATTCCGACCATGGAGAAGCAGGCCCGCGACCAGTACGACTACTACCTCCAGGCCACCAAGGGCTTCGTGATGCTGCGCCGCGGCGAGGCCGGGCGCAAGAAGGCGCGCGAGGCGTTCCTCACCGCCGCCAGGGCCCGTCCCGACATCGCCGCCACCCAGGATCTGGTGCTCGGGCTCGACATCTCGCTCGACGACAAGGAGAACGCCGAGGTTCACGCGCGCGACGTCCTGCGGCGCAACCGCAATGCCCCGCTCGCCAACTACGTGATGGGCTCGATCGCGCTCGGCCGCAACAGGTACATCGAGGCCGAGGCCTTCTTGCGCAAGGCCGCCGAAGCCCCGCAGCCCGTGCCCCTCGCCCTCAACGACCTCGCCGAGGTGCTTCGTCGCAAGAAGGACTACGCCGAGGCCGAGCGCTACGCCCGCCTCGCCACCGAGCGCGCTCCGGGCCTCTACGTCGCCTGGGAGACCCTCGGGTCCGTGCTGATGGACGCCGAGATCAAGCTCGACGAGGCCGAGGCCGCGATTCGCAAGGCCTGCCAGCTCTCGCGGGACAAGAACGGCAAGGAGGCCGACGTGCGCATGCTGATCTCGCTTGCGCGCGTCCAGCTCAAGAACGGCGACAAGCAGCACGCCAAGATCACGATCCGCAAGGTCCAGTTCCGCATCGGCGAGCTGAGCGACTTCGAGAAGCAGGAGTTCGAGGAAGTGGTGAAGGGTGCTCGCTGACCTTCTGCTTCTCGCGACGACCCTCCAGGTCGGTCCGTTCTTTGAGCGCGGGGGCGAGGACGCCACCGCGCTCCGTCCCTTCTGGTCGGAGGAGGGCGAGACGACCGACGTCCTCTGGCCCGTCTTCACCGCGCACCGCGACTGGTGGCGGTTCTGCTGGTTCACCCACTACCAGAGCTATCCCGAGGGCGGCTACCAGTTCGAGATCCTGCCGATCTGGTTCAACGGGCGCTCGAGACCGGCGAACGACGAGGGCTACTGGGGGCTGTTCCCGATCTGGGGGCGGCATCCGCACATTCTCCTGATGCACGACTTGCGCTTCTGCCTCTGGCCGGTCTGGACGCAGTATCGCATGCCGCGGCCGAAGGAGCGGCGCTGGATGACCACGAACGCGGTGCTCTTTCCGTTCTTCCACTGGCGCGACGACGGCTCCTGGGGCTTCTGGCCGGTCTACGGCCTGAGCCACAATCGTGCGGACGACCACCAGTACGCGCTCTGGCCCCTTTTCAACTGGAAGACGAGCTTTCCCGACCGCGATACGGGCGGGGCCGGCTTCTCCTGGATGTTCTGGCCGCTCGTCAGTCACGTCGATCGCGAGCGCGAGGACCAGTGGCTCTTCCTGCCGCCCCTCATCTCGCATGCCGAGACGCCGGACGGCTGGCGCGGCCGCTACCCGCTCCTGTTCGTCGAGTTCGAGCGCAACCGCGAGCGCGACCGCACGAGCTTCTTCCCGTTCTACGAGCACATCGTCAACCGCGCCTACGGCGATGGCCACGAGGCCGATCGCATCACCCGTTTCGGCTGGCGGCTCGTTGAGCTGTTGCCGGACGAGACGCGAGTCTTTCCCTTCTGGACGAGCCGCGATGACGGCTACCTGCGCGTCTGGCCGTTCTGGGAGACCTCCCCGCTCGGCGACGGCTCGTTGGCCTCCCGCTGCCTTTCGCTCTTTCCCATCCGCTGGGTGCCGTCGGTCGATCGCAACTGGTCGAAGTTCTGGACCTTCTACGAGAGCGTCTCAAACCCCGTCTGCACCGAGCACTCGCTCCTCTGGGGCGTCATCCGCTGGAGAACCGTGAAATGATCGAGAGTGTCAGGATCTGGCTCAGGGCGATTCGTGCCGAGCAGTGGACGAAGAACGGCGTAGTGATGATGGCCTGGTTCTTTTCGGTGGCGGACTCCTCGCAGCGCGACATCGCGCGCGGCTGGGAGTCGTTCCTGATGGCGCTCGCCATGGCGATGGCGTTCTCGCTCGTCTCCTCGGCGTTCTATCTGCTGAACGACGTCTCGGACTACTCCGCCGACCGCCTGCACCCGACGAAGCGGTTCCGTCCGATCGCCGCCGGGCTCGTCGACCGGTTCGTCGCGGTGCGCGTCGCGCTCGTCCTGTTCGCGACGGGCTTCGCCTATCCGGCGCTCGTCGTCATCTTCCTGCCGTCGCGTACGGCGGCCTTCGCGACGATGCTCGGCTACACGGTGATGCAGTGCGTCTACACGGGCTTCCTGAAGCGTGTTCCCTACGTTGACGTCGCGACGCTTGCGGCGGGGTTCGTGCTGCGCGCGATCGCCGGCGCGGCGATCATCACGGCCTACATCTCGCCGTGGCTCCTCGTCTGCACGTTCTCGCTGTCGATGTTCCTCGCGTTCTGCAAGCGCAAGAGCGAGCTGGACACGGCGATCGAGTCGCGCGCGGTGCTGCGCCACTACC
Organism: uncultured bacterium; assembly: GCA_902773015.1. Taxonomy (GTDB): domain Bacteria; phylum Verrucomicrobiota; class Kiritimatiellia; order RFP12; family UBA1067; genus UBA1067. The sequence goes on along the minus strand of CACYCW010000106.1, from coordinate 2,428 downwards.
ATCCGCGCGTTCTCGACGTGCTCATTCTCATCGCCGGCTTCGCGTCGTTCGGGGAGTATCTCGCCTACACGTTGCGCTCGAAGATGGGTCTTAGTTTTCCGTATCTCTGGGTGACGTCGCTTTTCGTCTTCGCCGGCATCGCCCGCTACGTCTACCTCGCCTGGCGCAAGGGCGACGTGGGGCGTCCCGAGCGCGTGCTCCTCTCCGACCGCTGGCTGTGGTGCATCATCGGCGGCTATGCGGTCGCGGCGGTCGCGGCGGTCGCCGTGGAGGTCGTCGAGTGACCGCGGCATATGATCTTGATCAACTCCGATGCGCGGGGCTCTCGCTACCGCTTCGCGGAATTCGAATTGCATCAGCACTTCCATTCGATAAACGCGCATATGGTTCAAGTGGTTCGGGATGCGAATGACGCGAGTGGGGAATTGGGGCTGCAGCTGAATTGAAAATGAGATTCATCGAGGATCTGGCGGCGCGAAGGCGCTTCGGCATGAAGCCGGGGCTGGACACGATTCGCGGGCTCTGCGCCGCGCTGGGCGATCCGCAGCGGCGCTTCGCGGCGATCCACGTCGCGGGCACGAACGGCAAGGGCGCGGTCACGGCGATTCTCGATGCGGCGCTCCGCCGCACGGGGCTGCATGTCGGCCGCTACACCTCGCCGCATCTCGTGCAGCTCAACGAGCGGTTCTTCCTTGACGGCGCGCCAGTCGACGACACCACCCTGGAGTGCCTCGGCGAGCGAATCTCCACCATCCTCTCAACGCCTCAACCTCTCAACTCCTCACCTCCTCAACCCCTCAATCCCACTTACTTCGAGGCGCTGACGGCGGTCGCCTTTCTCATCTATGCCGAGAAGGCGGTTGATGTCGCGATTCTCGAGTGCGGGCTGGGCGGACGGCTCGACGCGACGAACATCTGCCGTCCGTCGCTCTGCGTAATCACGCGCATCGGCCTCGACCACTGCGACTGGCTGGGGGACACGATCGAGAGGATCGCCGCGGAGAAGGCGGGCATCATCAAGCCCGGCGTGCCGGTGGTGCTGGGCGCGAACGACGCGGCGGTTCGGGCGGTCATCGAGAGGCACGCGAAGGAGCTGGGGGCGCCGTTTCACTACGCGCCCGATCTCGCGCAGGAGGGCGAGATCCCCGAGGGGTTCTCGCTCGCGGGCGCCTTCAACCGCGAAAACGCCGTGACGGCGCTCGCCGCGCTGAAGGTCTATCTCGGGGCAACCGACGGTTCTCGACGGCTCTCGACGGCCCTCGACGGCTTCTCTGACGTGGTTTGGCCGGGGCGATTCCAGCGTGTCGGCGACTTCATCGTCGACGGCGCCCACAACCCGCCCGCCGCCCGCGCTCTCGTCGCCAGTCTGGCGGGTTTCATCAACGCATCAACGCCTCAACGCCTCAACGCCTCAGCCCATCAACCATTCACCCTCATCGCCGGCTTCTGCGGCGACAAGGACGTCGACGAGGTGCTGGCGATTCTCGCGCCGTGCGTGGCACGCGGCTTCGCGGTCCGAACCGGCAACCCGCGTTCGCTCCAGGCGGAGGCGACCGCCGCGAAGATGCGTGCGGCCGGCATTGACGCCATCGCCTGCCCCTCGCTTGACGTCGCCATCGCCGCGGCACGGCCCTCGACCTCGGCGAATGCCCCTCGCGTCCTCATCTGCGGCTCGCTCTTTCTTGCGGGCGAGGCGCTCGTGGCGCTCGGCGCCTATCCCTGGCCGGCCCGCCGCGCCGATCCCCCCGAACTCCTGTCCGCGCCGCGTACCTGAAGCGGCATTCCGTGCGACCATTTTTATGCTATAAAAATCAAACGCCCGTAAAATAAAGGGCGCGGCGCGGGCGTGTGGTTATTAGTGGTATTTTCGTGCGGGCAGATATGGCACGGGGCGCGGCGCGGGCAAAAACGAGCAAGGGCGGGAAAGCGGCGCGGGCGCGTTTTTTTGGGCGGGGGCGATAAAGCGGAATAGGCGGGACTAAGGCGGGAATAAGCCGGAATTGAGCCGGATTTTATGCCGGATTTTTACCCGCAATCCCGCATAAGCCGGAACGGAAGCGGGAATAATTCGCGGGGCGCGTATGTGGGATTACATGAGAATAGCGCGGAATATGTGAGACTGTCCGGCGAACCTGTCACCGTTCCGCACCTGTCCGGCGGCGAGATCGCGGCAGACGTGCGCACAGGAACGCCACAGGGCACAGGCGGCGAGACTGTCCGGCACGGGCGCGGCAGACCGTCCGGCGGTAGATCGCGGCAGACTGTCCGGCGCGAACGGTTGCCGATTGTCCGGCAGACCGTGCGGCGGCACAGGGCGCGGGCACAGGCGGCAAGCCGTCCGGCGGCAGACCGTGCGAACCTGTCACCGTTCCGAACCTGTCACCGTCCGGCGGTAGATTGCGGCGAGATCGCCACAGACGGCGCACAG
>CACYCW010000105.1 GCA_902773015.1 uncultured bacterium | reverse complement strand
GGCCGCCATCTACTTCAGTTCCGGAACGACGGGCTTCCCGAAGGCCATCGTGCTCCAGCACCACTGCCTCATGCATATCGGCGCGCAGCCTGTGCCGCCGGCGCTGATCAAGCGCTGGAAGACGGTGTTTCCGCATCACGACTACGATACCAACTACGGCCTTTCCGAATCGACCGGTCCCGGCGCGGTGCATCTCGGCATCGAGAACATCGATCATGTGGGTGCGATTGGCGTGGCAGGATATGGTTGGCAAACGAAGATTCTTCGCCCTGACGGTTCAGAGGTGACGCCTGGCGAGGTGGGAGAGCTGGCACTCAAGGGCCCGGGCGTGATGAAGGAGTACTACAAGAATCCCGAAGCGACCAAGGAGATCCTTTCTGACGACGGCTGGCTCCGTACGGGCGACATGGCCGAGGAGCGCGACGGGTTCATCTACCTCGTCGATCGCGCCAAGGACGTGATCATCACCGGCGGCGAGAATCTCTATCCCGTGCAGATCGAGGACTTCCTGCGTGCCAACCCGGCCGTCAAGGACGTCGCGGTGATCGGGCTGCCTGACGCGCGCCTCGGTGAGATCGCCGCGGCGATCATCTCGGTGAAGGAGGGGCAGACGCTCACCGAGCAGCAGGTGAACGACTTCTGCCTCGACCTGCCGCGCTACAAGCGTCCGCGCAAGGTCATTTTCGCTGACGTGCCGCGCAACCCGACCGGCAAGATCGAGAAGCCGAAGCTGCGTCAGATCTACGGCGCCACCGGCCTCGTCGCGCGCCAGAACGAGATCGGCTGATGGACTTGGGCACGACGAGAAAGTCCTTAAGGTAATGCGGAACTGCTGGCGTTCGATGAGGGTGTCGTGCGCCTCGATATCTTACCCTAGCCTAATAAAAGGGGGAAATGGTATAATACGCCAAAAAGAAAGGAAGGTCAGTCATGGAACTTAAAGGATCGAAGACCGAGCAGAATCTCATGGCTGCGTTCGCCGGAGAGTCGCAGGCGCGCAACAAGTACGACTACTTCGCCTCGCGCGCGAAGAAGGACGGCTACGAGCAGATCGCGGCCATCTTCCAGGAGACGGCGCTCAATGAGAAAGAGCACGCCAAGATGTGGTTCAAGCTTTTCGCCGGCATCGACGAGACGCGGGCGAACCTGCTCACCGCCGCCGCCGGCGAGCACGAGGAGTGGACCGACATGTACAAGCGCTTCGCCGCCGAGGCCCGCGCCGAGGGATTCGAGGACATCGCCTCCAAGTTCGAGAAGGTCGCCGAGGTCGAGGCGCACCACGAGGCGCGCTACCGCAAACTCGCCGCGAACATCGAGAAGGGCGAGGTCTGGGTGCGCATCGGCAAGAACAAGTGGCAGTGCCGAAACTGCGGCGCGATCATCGAGGCCGAGGAGGTGCCCGAGAAGTGCCCTGTGTGCGACCATCCGAGGGCCTACTTCCAGCTCGAGGCCGACAACTTCTGATCAACCTAATAAGGGAATGGGACGCCGCACATGAAACTCCTGCTGCTCGCCGCGTACTTCGCGGTACTCCTTGTCATCGGCTTCAAGTGTCGGCGCGGCGCGAACTCGGTGGACGGGTTCGTGCTCGGTGGGCGTTCCGTCGGCGCCTGGCTCACCGCCTTCGCCTACGGGACGAGCTACTTCTCGGCCGTGGTGTTCGTGGGGTACGCCGGGCAGTTCGGGTGGAAGTACGGCATCTCCGCCACCTGGGCGGGTATCGGCAACGCGCTCATCGGCTCGCTGCTCGCCTGGACCATCCTCGGGCGTCGGACGCGCCTGCTCACCCAGCATCTCAACGCCTCGACGATGCCCGAGTTCTTCGGGCGTCGCTTCGACTCGCGGGCGCTGAAGCTCGTCGCCTCGGTGATCATCTTCGTGTTCCTCGTGCCCTACACCGCGTCGCTCTACAACGGGCTCTCGCGACTGTTCGGGATGGCGTTCTCGATCGACTACTCGGTGTGCATTATCCTCATGTCGGTGCTGACCGCCATCTACGTCATCGCAGGCGGCTATCTTGCGACGGCGATCAACGACTTCATCCAGGGCATCATCATGCTCTTCGGCCTTGTCGCCGTGATCGCCGCGGTGATCCTGTCCAAGGGCGGCCTCACCGTCGCGCTGGACGGCCTCGCGCGCGTCTCCGACCCGGCCGTGTCGACGACACCCGGCATCTTCGCGTCGTTCTTCGGGCCCGACCCGCTGAACCTCCTCTTCGTCGTCATCCTCACCTCGCTCGGCACGTGGGGCCTGCCCCAGATGGTGCAGAAGTTCTACGCGATCAAGAACGAGGACGCGGTCCGCAAGGGCACGGTCATCTCAACCCTGTTCGCGTTCGTGATCGCGGGTGGCTGTTACTTCCTCGGCGGGTTCGGGCGGCTCTTCGGCGATCGGCTCGGCGGGGCGGTCGGCGTGCCGAAGGGCGGGTTCGACGCGATCATCCCGGCGATGCTGTCCGATCTCGGACCCGGGCTCATCGCGCTCACGGTGATCCTCGTGCTGTCCGCATCGATGTCCACGCTCTCATCTCTCGTCATCACGTCGAGCTCGACGCTCACGACCGACTTCATCAAGGAGTCGTTCGCGAAGCGGATGCCGCAGAAGACCGAGGTGCTCACGATCCGCATCTTCGTCGTCGTCTTCATCGCAATCTCGGCGGTGCTCGCGCTCGTGCAGCACAAGAGCTCGGTCACCTTCATCGCGCAGCTGATGGGCATCTCCTGGGGCGCGCTCGCCGGTAGCTTCCTTGCGCCGTTCCTCTTCGCGCTCTACTGGAAGGGGACGACGAAGGCCGCCTGCTGGGCGTCCTTCCTCTTCGGTTCGGGCATCATGATCGTCGACATGGTCACGCGCGATGTCCTGCCGCCGATTCTGCGCTCGCCGATCAACTGCGGTGCGATCGCGATGCTCGCGGGGTTCGTGATCGTGCCGGTGGTGAGTTTCCTCACCAAGGCGCCCGACCGCCACTTCACCGATGCGCTCTTCGCGTGCTACGAGCGTTCGCACCCGATCGCGGCGAAGACTGCCCTCGCCGACTAGTCATGAGCCGCGTGAAACGCATCCTGGGCGCCTTCCTGGCCTTGGGCATTGGCGCGAGTCCGCTTGCGCGCGCCGAAAAGCCGATTCCCTTCGATCTCGACGTCTCGGCCCTCGCCGAGGTCTTGCCGCTGGCGATGGAGGCGTTGGATATCTCCCGTCGGGCGGCCGAGCGCGAGGCGCGGCATACGGCGGAGCTGGCGCGCCGCGGCGTCGCCGAGGTGCCGATGGACGAGTCGCAGAAGTACGTGATGGAAGCCGGAGCAGCCGGACGCTTCATGTTCGACAACTTCGGGGAGTTCTACATCGATCGGCGTTTCGTGACGAAGGACGAGATGGTCACGATCCGCAAGATCGAGGCGTGGCTCAAGGCCCATTTCCCCGAGGCGGCGAAAGGTTTTGATGTGCGCCCGCAGGCGGCTCCGCGCAAGGTGCCGATCTTTCGCGGGTTCGGCGATCCGCGTTATCAGCGGCATGACGCGCTCATCCTCAGGATGACGGCGGACTTCAACGCGCACAAGGCCGACTGGTGCGGCGGCACGGCCGCACAGGCGGCGAAGATCCCCGACGTGACGCCGGCGATGGTCAAGAGCCACATGATTGAGGAGTCGGGTGGGAACGGTCTGGCCTCCGTCGCCGCGTGGGTGGTCGATCCCCTGCAGGTCAACGTGCCGGGCGACTGGTGCGCCGAGAAGTCACTCGTCGGGCTCCAGAAACCCTCAAAGCGTAACGAGGGCCGTGCCGAGGACAATGTGCGCGCGGCGATCAAGTTCCTCTCGCGCAAGGGCTTCGGCAAGTCGGCCCGTCCGGCCAAGGACCGTCCGAAGAGCTTCTTCGACAGCTGGTCGGATGCCCTGAGACGCTACAACGGTCGTCGTGACCGGACGGAGACCGATCGCGTCTACAGCGACGAGTATGCCTCGAAGATACTCCGTCGCGCTGCGGATCCGGACGCCTTCGTGCCGATCGAGATTCGCCTTGCCAAGTGAGGGTCGAGGCTCGGCTCTTTGTCGCAGAAATATGATATAATAGGGGCATGCGTATATTGTTCCTGAGTGACATCCATGGCGTGCCCTCGGCTCTCGAGTCGGCGCTTGGCGCGGCGTCGACGCTTGCATACGATCGCATCGTCCTGCTCGGGGATCTCCTCTACCACGGGCCGCGCAACGGCGTGCCAGACTTCTACGATCCTGTGAAGGTGGCGCGCAGGCTCAATCTGCTCAAGGATCGCATCATCGCGGTGCGTGGCAATTGCGACGCCGAGGTCGACCAGGTGATGTTCGAGTTCCCGATGATGAGCGACTACGCGATTCTCGAGGCGGGCAAGGAGACGTTCTTCCTCACCCACGGCCATCGATGGAACGAGCGGAACCTGCCGCCCGTCGGCATCGGAACGGTTCTCGCACACGGTCATACCCACATCCCTGAGCTAAAGCGGCTCGACTGCGGCATGACGATCTTCAATCCCGGCTCCGTCTCCCTGCCGAAGGGCGGTTCTGCGCGTTCGTTCGGCTTCTTCGACGGTGAGAGCCTTCGTCACTACACGATCTGACATGGCAAGGGCGAGCTTCACGTTCCGGGTGAGATCCTACGAGTGCGGTCCCGACGGGTTCGCGACGCTGCCGAGCGTCTGCAATTACCTGCAGGAGGCCGCGAGCCTCCATGCCGAGCGGCTCGGTTTCTCGAAGTCCAATTTCGCCGCCGCTGGCGAGAACATCTCCTGGGTACTGACGAAGCTTGTCGTCCGAATGGCGCGTTATCCGCGCTGGGACGAAGAGGTAACCGTCGAGACGTTCCCGCGCGGCGGCCGCCGCATCGTCGCCTGGCGCGACTTCGAGCTGAAGGACGCCGCAGGCGCGACGCTCGGCGTCGTCTCAAGCGAGTGGATGATCATCGACCTCGCCACGCGCCGGATTGTCACCGTGCCCGATGCCGTGTTCGACGCCACGGATCCTGCGGATGTTCCGCTCCTTGGTCCCGAGCCGTTCACGCGCTTGCGCTTTCCCGAGACGCCGGCGGGTGCCCCCGCGCCTCTCGTGTTCACCGCCCAGCGTGCGCAGATCGACCTCAACGGCCACGTTAACAACGTACACTACATTGCCTGGATGCTCGAGCCGTGCGCGAGCCGCCGTCCGGGCGAGATGGAGATCGTGTTCCGGTCCGAGACGCTCGCCGGCGACGAGGTGCGGGTTGCGACGGCAGAGGCCCCCGACGGATTCACCTATCACCGTGTCTTTGCCCCTGACGGTAAAGATCACATCACTGCAAGGACAAGACAATGAAAAGAATCCTGCTGTTTCTCATCACCAACCTGGCGGTGCTGTTCACCCTGTCGATCGTCGCCAACGTGCTCTGCGCGCTCCTGGGCACGAGCATGGCGGAAGTGGTGGGGCCCGAATGGGCGAACCTGCTCATCTTCGCGTTCGCCTACGGCATGATCGGCTCGATCATCTCACTCCTGCTCTCGAAAACGATTGCGAAGTTCGCCTGCGGTGCGCGGACGATCGACGGCAGCGAAGGCGAGGCGGAGCGCTGGCTCGTCACCACCGTCGAGGATCTCGCGCGCCGAGCGAATGTGAAGACCCCGGAGGTCGCGATCTACGAGGGCGCGGCAAACGCCTTCGCGACCGGCGCGTTCAGGAACAGCGCGTTGGTCGCCGTGTCGACGGACATCATGCGCCAGATGTCGAAGGAGGAGCTGCGCGCCGTGCTCGGTCACGAGATGAGCCACGTTGCGAACGGCGACATGGTGACGCTGACGCTCGTGCAGGGCGTCCTCAACGTCTTCGTGATCATCTTCTCGCGCGTCATCGCCTCGTCGCTTGCAAGCGGCGGGCGAGGGAGCCGCCGCTCGAATGGCGGCATCTACATCCTGCTGGTGCTCGTGCTGCAGCTTGTGCTGGGCATTCTCGCCTCGCTCGTCGTCAAGTGGTTCTCGCGTCGGCGCGAATACGCGGCGGACGCGGGATCGGCCGGGCTTCTTGGTACACCCCAGCCGATGATTGCCGCGTTGCGTCGGCTGGGCAACCTCCAGCCGGGAACGCTGCCCGACTCGCTAAAGGCGATGGGCATCGCCGAAGGCAAGCGGACCTCGATCTGGTCCACCCATCCTTCCCTCGGGGATCGCATCGCCGCGCTCGAGTCCTGGACGGCTGCTTGAGCCAGGCGGTCTTCAATCGAGGGGCGGTTGCCGTGCGGGAAGTGATTTTGCTATAATATCGGCATGAAAGAGATTCGCATGAGATCATGCGTGCTCGCCGCGCTCATTGCGGCCGTGCAGCTCGGAGTGGCGGGCGCGAGCACGTCGGCCAAGCCCGATCCGTTCGAGGCCGAGCTCGCTTCCGTTCCGCTTTATCTCACCGAGGCCGAAATGCCTGACGCGGTCAGCTTCCTGCCGGAGCCGCCCGGCTGGTCGTCGCCGCTCTTTCTCGGTGACCACGCGAGCTATCTTTGGGGCAAGTCGCAGCGCGGTGGTGCGCGCGAGGCGACAGCCGTCGAGCAGTGCGTGTTCCTGTTCGACGACATGCTTCGCTTTTACAGGAAGGCATTCGGCATGGACGTCTCCCGGGCGAACACCCCGGCGATTTACAATGTGCTGCTGCGGGCGAACGTCACCGCCCGTCTCGCATCGAAGCGACCGAAGGCACGTTACATGCGGACGCGTCCCTATGCACGCTACGGCGAGCCGACGTCTATGCCATCGGATGAGGCGGTCCTCCGCACGAACGGCTCCTATCCGTCGGGGCACAGCATTCGCGGCTGGTGTCTCGCGCTCCTGATGACGGAGATCAACCCCGACGCGCAGGACGCGCTTCTGTGTCTCGGCTACGAATGGGGAGAGAGCCGCGTCATCTCCGGTTATCACTGGCGCAGCGATGTCGAGGCGGGGCGTCATCTAGCCGCCGCTGTGGTCGCGCGCCTTCACGCCTCGGACGAGTTCCTGGTGGACATGGCCGCGGCTCGAGCCGAGTTCGCACGTCTCCGTCAGTCTAGAGCCCGCGCGACGGTCATCACCGCTCAGCCGATTGTCAACGAGGACGTGCCCGAGCCCAGCGTCTGCAACGAGATCGAGCACGCCCTCGCTCGCGCGCCGACGGACGCGCCGCCCACCGCGATCGTGCCGCTGGTCACGAACGGGCTCAACCGCACGCAGATCGCGATTCGCCTCGTCTCCGCCCAGCGTGCGGACGGTCGCTGGCTCGTCGGCACCAATGACGTCACCGCAGCCGCAGTGGAGCTGCTGAAAGGGATGCTGGAGCCATGAAAACGAAGGGCATACAAGATGGTCTGCTGGCCGCCGTTGGCGTGTCCGCCGTCCTCATCCTCCCGCTCTTGCTTGCGGGCTGTTTCACGGTGCGGGAGACTCCCCATCCCGAGATTGCGATTCCCTCTCTTCCGACCGGCGGCGTGCTGCGCGTCCAGCTCTCCGGTTTCGACGCGACAGTCACCTCCTACACGCCCGTGCACGGCTACGCGACCGTCACCGGTTTCGGCGGACCATGCTGCCATGGCTACTATCACCACTGCTACTCGGGACTCTACTCGACGACCGTCACGACGACGGAATACATTCCGCGCACGGTCATGACGACGTCCTTCCGCGATCGCGCCACCGACCTCCTCGAGCACGCCGGCTGCATCCTGCAGACGTCCGATCCGCAGTATCGCGTCGAAGTGCGCTTCGCGGGGCCGTTCCTCGAGCCGGGCGACGGCTGGGCGGCGGCCGGCTGGATGTTCCTCACGCTCCTCACCGCCGACTACGGTGCGCAGACGTGGACGGCGAAGCTCAAGGTGCATGACGCGAAGACCGGTCACCTCCTCTTCGAGAAGGATTTCGCCGAGCGAGACGAGGCCGTCGTGTGGGGACCGATACCGATCTTCTCGCCCATGGGCAGCGACAGGACATCTCATCGCGTCATGAAGGGGCGTTGCCTCACGGCACTCACCGATGCCGCTGTGCGAGAGGCGCTCGTCTTTCTCGGGGGAAGGCTCCCGTGAGGATTGTCTCCGTCGCCAGCGGTTCTCGCGGAAACGCCTACGTCGTAGAACAGGGGAATGACGCGCTGCTCATCGACTGCGGCATCAGCGCGAAGCGTCTAGCGGCGGCGGTCGACCTCTCGCGCATTCGCGCCGTGCTGATCACCCACGACCATTCCGATCACGTCTCGGAGCTCGTGCCGCTGCTCAACCGGATTGACGTGCCGGTCTACGCGAACTTGATGACGGCCGAGGTGGTTGTCGCGCAGGAGGGCGTCGACGAGCGCGCATTCGCCTGCTTTGAGAACGGGCAGTCCTTCGAGGTCGGGCCGTTCGCGATTGCGCCGTTCTCGATACCGCACGATGCGGCTGATCCAGTGGGGTATCTCATCCGCGGGGACGAGACGTATTTCCACGGGACGGACATCGGCTCGCCGTTGGACTCGATTGGACTCAAGCTCGCCGCGGCGGATGCGGCGACGCTCGAGTCGAATCACGATCCGGTGATGCTGCGCACGAGTCGGCGTCCGCCTTGCCTCGTCCAGCGCATCGCCGGACCGCGCGGTCATCTCGCAAACGACCAGGCGTGTAATCTCGTGAAGCGCTTTGCCGCGCCGCAGCTGAGGCGGCTCGCGCTCGCCCATCTCTCGCGCGAGTGCAACACGCCGCTGGTCGCCGAGCTCGAGATGCGCGCGACGCTGCGCGAGCTCGGTCGCGAGGACATCACGCTGCGCGTCTTCGATCAGGATCGCGTGATCGAGCTCGACTGATCGGTCACGGACCGACGATGACGCGCGTGCCGCTCTTGCAGAGCGCGTAGAGGCGCGCGGCGTTCCAGTTGGCGAGACGGAAGCAACCATGCGACTCGGCGCTGCCGATCGATTCCGGTCGCGGGGTGCCGTGAATGCCGTAGCCCGGCAGGTTCAGTCCCAGCCAGGCGACGCCGACGGGACAGCGCGGACCCGAGGGGAAGATGTACTTCGACGCCTTGCCGCCACGCGGAACGAAATCGGGCGTGTAGGTGTAGTTCGGGTTCGCGATGGGGCCGACGATTTTCAATTCGCCGTGCGGCGGCAGTTTCGCCTTGGTGCGCGCGATCGAGCAGGGGAAGAGCGCGAGTTGTTTTCCGTGTGCGTCGTAGGCCGAGATCTCGAAGCGTGAAAGAGACACCTTGACGAGCGCGGCCTCGGGACGTTTCGGAGCGTGCGGACGGTTCTTCGGCCAGACCGCGAGTTCCTCGCCGATGGGCGGAAAGTCGGGGATGACGAGTCGTGTGCCGGGCTGGATGTGCGCCCAGTCGACACCGGGATTCATGCGTTCCATTGCGCGGCGACTCAGGTGGCCGCGTTCGGCGAACATCTCGAGTATCGAGCCGTAGTTCATCTTCTCGAGTTTCGCCTTCTCGGCGGGTGAATTGGGAATTGCCGTCAGTGAATCGATGTCGGCCTTGGTGACGGTCTCGATGCGAAAGATGTTGCCCGCGTTGGAGAAGAGGGCGTCATAGGCGGCCTCGGGCGTTGGCGGCAACGGCATGGAGCGGCTTGCACAATAGCCTTCGAGTGCGCGCTGTGATTTCACGCCCCACTGGCCGTCGATGGTGTTGCAGGAGAAGCCGGCGCGATCAAGGCAAATTTGGACGGCGAGCGTCTTTGTCTCTGCAAAGGCCAGCGAACATAAGAGAAGGGCTACGGTAAACATGCCGCGTATTATATCAAATCTTCCTGTAAAACCGTGGAAAACTTGCTCTGAAAATTTTTTTAAATTCACCCTTGACGGAGAGGTGGGGGAAAGTGTATAATGGTGTCACAAAATGTCAGAGGAAGGCAAACAGAGTGTCGCGGAGTCGACTGGGGCAGGAAAAGGCGGTTTTGTAGGCCGTTTCGACCGTCCGTTGGATTCTAAGAAGCGTTTCACCATTCCTAGTGAATGGCGCGACCTGATGGGGAATCCCGAGTTCGTCTACGTGATGCCCGACCCGATGGACAGGTGTGTGAACATCATCCCGATGGTGGAGTGGCAAGCCAGAATGGAGGAGCTAAGGAAGAAGTCGCTCTTTGATCCGGCGCTGAAGCCAGTGCTCCAAAAGATTGGTGCAAACTCCGAGATGCCTACCCTTGACGTTCAAGGCCGTATCCGCATCAGCGACAAGCTCCTTCGGTTTGCGAACCTGACGACGACTGTCGCGATGCAGGGTGCGGTCCGCACCATTCAACTGTGGGATCCGGCGGCGCTTCCGCCGGCGGACG
>CACYCW010000104.1 GCA_902773015.1 uncultured bacterium | reverse complement strand
GCAGCGGCGAGAGGATCTCGAGCTGCACGTCCTCCGCGCCGCTGCCGGCCTCGATCTTCAGGCAGATTCCCGAATCGCCCTCGGCCTTGGTCTTGTTGTCGGGAGTGGTCGCTCCCGTGTACGTTCCGAGCTTCGCGTTGACGACGGCGCCATAGGTCCAGCCCTCGTCGAGCTCACTGCCATCGATGAAGTCCTCACGCACGGTCGTGAGCGGGGTGCCCGTCATCCGCTCGATCTCGAAGCGGTAATTCGCGGCATCGGCGACCGGATCGACCGCGAGCGCGAGCGAGCTCGCGGAGAAGTCGGTGACACGCGGATTCTGCGGCGTCGGCAGCATCGCGGCGAACGCGCGCAGCCGCTCGTCCTCGTCCGGCGTCGGCTCGCCGTGGAAAACGCAGACGTCTGAGACCGCCCAGTTCCCGCTGCCGCCACCCGTCAGGCAGAGGCGGAAGGCATCCGCGTTCTCGCTCGGTTGAAAGTCGAAGGAGTAGATCAGGTATCCGTCCGTGTCCTCCGCGCCTTCCGGCACTCCGAGTCCCGTCCCCGCCTCCTCGCCGGCGAGGAACGGGATCAGAGTCAGGACGCGAGCCGGGTTCGCCGAGCTCGGCTTCGCGCGGATGATGACCTTGCGGATCGGCGCGGCATAGCGCGGGGAGAGGAGGAATGCGTCCTTGTTGTCGAACTTCACCGCCCCATCTGCATAGGGGGTCTTCAGGACGTAGGAGAACCAGCCCCCCTCGCGATAGGCGGTTCCCTGCCAGTTCGTGACGGAAGGGCCGTCGATCTCGGCGCAGGCGACGCCGGCCGACAGGCAAACGACAAGCACGCGGATGAGACGTCGTCTTGCGCACATGTCGGCACCTTTCCCTCTCGTCATTCAGTCATCATGTTGGGCCGGTGCCGGCCGCGCAGGAGAGCGCGCGCTGCCAGCCGGTCACGGCAATCGAGCCATCCGCGAAGACCTCCGTCTCCGCAAAGCTGTTGGAACCTTCGCCCGTCTCGCAGACGAGCGCCCGCAGCGAATAGTAGGCTATGCCCTTGTACTCGTTCACCGCCCCGTTGTGCTGGTGGCCCGTGATCACGGCCTTCACGCGGCGGCTGCGCTCGATCACCGTCCGAACCGCCTGCGCGTTCCTGACCAGATGGCGGCGATCCGCGAACGGATCCAGCCGCTGGTGGCAGAAGACGACCGCCGGACCTTCCGCATCCCGCAACACCTGCTCGAGCCAGATGAGCTCCTCGGGCGGCACGTTCGCGTCATCCCACGGATTGTTCTCTGAGTAGTGATCGAGGTTGGAGTCGTAGCAGGCGTCCAGCACGACGAAGGTGATTCCGTTCACCATGAACGTGTAGTGGCCGGACGACATCAGCTCGCGGTCGTTCACGAGGCGGGAGAAGAGGTCGGCCTCGGTGAGGCAGTCGAAGTCGTGGTTGCCGAGGACGTGGTAGCGGGGGCCCTTGAAGGCCGAGAAGCTCGTCTCGATCTCGTCGAGGCAAGCGAGTGTCTCGGAACGGTTGCGGGTGAAGTCCTTGAAGTCCCCGAGTTCGATCGCGAAGTCGAGATCGCGCCTGTTGAAGACGGCGACGGCCTCGTCCAGCTTGAAGCGGGACTCGCGGTAGAAGCGCCGACCGATGATGGTGTGACGCTTGGGATCTGGCGGGATGTCGGCGTAGTGGATGTCCGTCACCATGCCGAAGCGGGCGACGGGCTTCCGGCCGGCGCGCTTGAAGGCGCAGCCACAGAGGGAGACGGCGGAGAAGGTGCCGAAGGCTCCGGCGGAGACGAGAAAGGATCGGCGGTCGGTCATTTGGCGAGGGAGTCAAGGATGAACTTGGCTCGGTTGGTGGTGAGGGTGTCGGCGCCGACGGCGAAGGCCTGCTGCGCGACCTCGGGCCTGTCGATCGTCCAGACATGGAAGGAGAAGCCGGCGTCCTTGATCTTCTTCACGTACGCGGCGTCGATGACGCGCGGGTCGAATGAGATGTCCACACCATCGACCTTGAGCTCGCGGAGCTTGGCGATGACCTCCTCGGGTGTGCGGACGGCCCACTTGCTGCGATCCTCCTCCCCGGGAGTGCGCTTGGTGCAGCCGGTCAGCCAGTAGACGCGGTACTCGGGCATCTGGCGCTTCAGCTCGGCGGCGAGCTCGGCGCCGAAGGTGATGAAGAGCACATTGCCGGGGTTGGCCTTGCGGGACTTGGCGAAGTCGGCCTTGATGTAGGGCACCCAGGACATGTCGTTGCCCTTGACCTCGACGTAGATGAAGCGACCGTCGCGCGCGAGGTCGAGCACCTCGGTGAGGAGCGCGGGCCGCGTGGGATCGAATCGGGAGCCCTTCCACCTGCCCCAGCCGCCGACGTTGACCTTGGAGATGACCTCCTCCCAGCTGGCGTCGGTGCAGCGGTTGGTGAAGGCCCCGCCCGTGGTGCGGGTAAGGGTATTGTCGTGGAAGGTGAAAAGGCGCCTGTCGCGCGAGAGGTAGATGTCGCACTCGAAACCGAACCCGCGGTCGACGGCGGTGCGATAGGCGGGCAGGGTGTTCTCGGGGGCGTCAAACGATTCGCCACGGTGGGCAATCAGCGTATCCGGCGCCGGAACGGCGGCGAAAACACTCCCGCTCAGGGCCACGACGGCAATAAGGCCGGGCTTCCTCATCAATCTCAGCATGGCAGCATCTCTCCTTGTGACTCGTATTATATCACAAAACGCGCGGGCGCGGCAATTGCATCCGCAATCCCAAGGGCAGGAAGACGTCTTCGATCACCCGAGTCGCCGCATTGCAGGGCAGGGAAGAATATGATAAAATCCTCGGTAGCATGGTCACGAGCGGCATCACGAAGGAAGAGCTCATCACCTGGGGAGGCCCCGAGGTCTTCAGCCAGGCGTTCGCCATCTGCAACGCGGGGGATGTCTCCGACGTCTCCTATGACGACGACACGCTCACCGTCACCGGCAGGATCGCACAGCCGAGCGGATGGTCGATGCCAGTCACCTTCAGGCTCGAACCCGGCGGTCGCATACACTCCGAGTGTCCGTGCGTCACCAACCAGCGCTACGGCCAGATCTGCTCCCATGTCGTCGCCATCGGCATCGCGCTCGTCTTCAAGGAGATGGAGGAGAAGGAGCGGGAGGATCTCCTGAAACGCGCCGCAGGCGAGGACGACGAGGAGAGCCCTGCCGCGGAGGAGACGGCCGCGGAATACATCGAGGTGCCAATGGCGCCGAAGTTCTATGCGCTCGTCTCGGGCACACGGGCTTCCCTCTCGATCGAGCTCGACGCCTGGTATGGCGACGTCGACTTCCCGGCGTGCTCCACGCAGGCCGAGCGCACCGTCTACCTGCCGGACCCCGACGACGATCTCGTGCGCCGCACGCGTTCGCTCGACGACGAACGCGCGGCCGTCAAGCTGCTCGCACGCTGGGGCTTCGAACCCGGCTACCGCGAGGGTGACTTCAAGCTCTACACGACCGATCCGCAAAAGGTACTCAACTTCCTCGGCGCGGGCCTGCCCGCAATCCGCCGGCGCGGCTGGCGCGTCGACCTCTCGGAGCGCCTGATGGCCCTCACCGAGACGATGCCGTCCCTCGTGCCCGTCGTCACGATGCAGGACGCCCCTGGCGGCGACTTCGACGTGCGCATCACCTTCGACGCGATGGGTCATGACGTGCCGCCCGTCGAAGTGCAGGCCGCCGTGAACCGCGGCGACGGCTACATCCTGCGCGACGGCGAGGTGGTGCTGCTGGACAACACCGCCATCGACGCGATGCGCCGCGTCTTCGCCGACTGCACGACCGCGACGGCCGAGGCGCCGCCTGGCTGGTTCCGCGTGCGCGGGGTCTACGCGCCCTTCGTGAAGTCCTCCCTCGACTTCCTCGACTGCATCGACGTCGACGATGCCAGCGCTCCGCACTGGCGGCGAACCGCAGAGAGCCACGACGACCGCAATCGCGACGCGCGCTTCGAGCCGGTCGCGCTCGGTCCGCTCGACCACACGCTCCGTCCCTACCAGAAGCAGGGCGTCTACTGGATGCGCTTCCTCGAGGAGGCCGGGCTCGCGGGGCTCCTCGCGGACGAGATGGGCCTCGGCAAGACCCTCCAGACGCTCACCTGGCTCTCGCTGCCGCGTCTCGCGCCCGGTCCGCGCGCACCGGCGCTCGTCGTCTGCCCCACCTCGCTCGTGCGCAACTGGGAGGCCGAGGCGAAGAAATTCACCCCCTGGCTCACGACTCTCGTCCTCTCCGGACCCGAACGGGCGGAGGACTTCGTCCGCATCGGCGACGTCGACCTGGTCATCACCTCCTACGCCCTCCTGCAGCGCGACTTCGAGGCCGCTTACGCGAACCGTTCCTTCTCGGCGCTCGTCATCGACGAGGCGCAGCACATCAAGAACCGCAACACGAAGAACGCCCGCGCCGTCAAGGCGATCGACGCCCGCTGCCGTCTCGCGCTCACCGGCACGCCGATCGAGAACTCCGTCGCCGACGCCTGGTCGATCTTCGACTTCCTCATGCCCGGCTACCTCGGGGACTACGAGTCGTTCAAGCTGAACTACGAAAACCGCATCGCGGGCGACGACGAGGACATGAACAACTTCGGCGCCGCCACCGAGGCGCTCGAACGGCTCAAGCGCAAGATCAGCCCCTTCATCCTGAGACGACTGAAGAAGACGGTCGCGCAGGACCTGCCGGACAAGATCGTCAAGGTCTCCTACTGCCCGATGTCCGACGACGCGCAGCGCGAATACAACGCCGCGCGCGAGAAGGCGCGTACGAGCGCGCGCGGACTCCTGCGGCAGAAGGGGCTCGCCAAGTCGCGCTTCGAGATCCTCGCGCTCCTGACGCGTCTCCGGCAGATCGCCTCGCGCGCCAAGGTCGAGCCCTTCATGGAGCAGCTTGTCTCCGCCGTCGAGGGCGGACACAAGATCCTCGTCTTTTCGCAGTTCGTGACGATGCTGAAGACGCTCGCCGAGGCGCTCCGCGCGGCGGGCATCCCCTTCTGCTACCTCGACGGCTCGACGAAGGACCGCCTCGGCGAGTGCAACCGCTTCAACCGCGACGCGGGCATTCCCGTCTTCCTCATCTCGCTCATGGCCGGCGGCACGGGGCTCAACCTCACCGGCGCGGACATGGTGATGCACTACGACCCGTGGTGGAACCCGGCGGTGGAGGATCAGGCGACCGACCGCGCCCACCGCATCGGCCAGCGCAAGACCGTCTACGTGATGAAGATGATTGCCTCGGGCTCGATCGAGGAGAAGGTTCTCGCCCTCCAGCGTCGCAAGCAGGCGGTCATCGCCGCCACGGTCGACGCCTCCGATGCCGCCGTGATGGAATCTCTCACCGCCGCCGACCTCGCCGAACTGCTGGGGTGACGCGCCGGGCGGTCACCCGAAGACGACGGTCGAGGGGCCACGGCGGCGCCAGCAGTCGCGCACCGCCTCGACGGTCGGTTCGACGTAGATCGGCGTCGCCTGGTGGCGGAACCAGGTGTCCTGCCGCTTCGCGAGCTGGCAGGTGCGCGTCAGGATGCGCGTGCGATCGTCGCCTTCCCGGTAGCCGATCGCGAGCGCGGCCGTGCGCGACCAGACGGGATAGCGCGCATGGAGGCGTCGCTTCTCATCCTCCAGCCCCTCAAGGAACATCGTGTCGAGCCGCGCGGCGATCCGCGCCCGCACGACGGCGCGGTCGATGCGGATCACCGGGTATTCGGGCGGCGGCTTCTCCCATCTGCGGTCGAGTCCTCGGAGCAGCGCCGAGAAGTAGAGCCCCGTGCCGCCGACGATCACGATCGGCGTCGCGGCCGGCACGTCCCGCGCCCACGCCGTCGCCGCACGCAGCCAGGCGCCGGACGAGAACTCCTCGGCAGGGGTCACGAGATCGACGCCGCCCATGTGGAACTCCGCGATCTCCTCGGGGGACGGCTTCGCCGTGCCGATGTCCATGCCCCGGTAGACGAGCATCGAGTCCGCACTTAGGATCCACGCGCCCATCTCGCGCGCAAGTGTCGCCGCGATTGCGCTCTTGCCGCTCGCCGTCGGCCCTGCGAGCAGATAGGCTTTCCGCTCAAGCATCAGCCCCTCACCCCTTCGCGAGGTGCCGGAGCGCATCGGCGTAGGACTCGAACCCCCGGCCCGAGAACGTCCGCTCGGCGACGGGTTCGATGAACGAGCGGTGGCGGAACTCCTCGCGGCTCTTCGGCTCGGAGAGATGCACCTCGACGGTTCTCACGTCAACCGCCTTGATCGCATCGTGGATGGCGACCGAGGTGTGGGTGTAGGCGGCGGCGTTGATGACGAGGGCGTCAAAGGTGTCGCGGCAGGCCTGGATCCAGTCGATGATCACGCCCTCGTGATTCGACTGGCGCACCTCGACGTCGAGGCCGAGATCCGTCGCAACCTGTCCGATGAACGACCGCAGCTCGGCATACGTGCCGTGGCCGTAGATCGCCGGCTCGCGGATGCCGAGCAGGTTCAGGTTGGGGCCGTTGATGACGAGAACCCTCATGGTCGGCGGAACTGCGCGGTCAGCGCTTCTTCGCAAACGCGGGGTTGATCGGAGTGGTCTTCACGAGCTCGACGATCTTTGCGGTCACGTCCGGGTGCTCCCGCAGGTAGTCGATCGTCGCCAGCGAGCCCTGGGCGAGCTGCTCGTCGCCGAAGCTGAGCCAGCTGCCGCGCTTTTCGACGACGCCGCGGGCGAGCGCCGCGTCGAGCACGCTCCCCTCGTAGGAGATGCCGCAGGTGTAGAGGATGTCGAACTCCGCCTCGGTGAACGGCGGCGCGACCTTGTTCTTCACCACCTTGACGCGCGTGCGG
>CACYCW010000103.1 GCA_902773015.1 uncultured bacterium | reverse complement strand
CGCGGGCGGCATCGAGGTGTGCTACGGCGGCATCGGCATCCACGGGCACGTGGCGTTCAACGAGCCGGGGCCGGGCGTCGCGAAGTCGAATCCGCGCATTCTCGACATCAACGAATTCACGCGCACGATCGACTCGACGCGGCACCCGTACGTGGGCGGCAACCTCGAGAACTTCCCGCACCGTGCGATCACGATGGGCATGAAGCAGTGCCTCGAGGCGCGGCGGATGCTCCTGATGACCCGCAACGAGATGCTCGGCTTCAACTGGGCGAACACGATTCTCCGCATCGCGGCGCTCGGCAGCCCGGGCGACGACTACCCAGTCACCCACGCGCGGCATCACAAGAACCTGCAGATCGTCTCGGACTACAACACCGCGAAGAAACCGCTCTGCAACATCTGACGATTCCGCAGTGAACTGATGCCACGCTCCTGGCGTTAGAGATAACGAAAGGAACGGATGAGGCGCGAAAGGAAAGCGGAACGCAGCGGGTTCACCCTGATGGAGCTCGTGGCCGTGATGGCGATACTCTCGATTATCGTCCTGGTTGCGGTGTCGCGTACTGGGGTGATCGGCGAGCGCGCCCGGCTGCTCGCCGCCGAGAGCGACCTGAAGACGATTCGCGAGGCGTTTGTGGATCCCGCCGTTGGCTATTTGCGTGATTTCCGCGGCATCCCCGGTTTCTCGCTCGGCTACCTGCGCATCGCGAACCTGCTCATCTCCACCAACCTCTACGGTTCGGTCGCGGGCGATTCGTCCCGTCCGACTGGGTTCCGCGTCGACGACGAGCTCGCCGGTCCGCCCGTGCGCGGCTGCGCGTCGGCGTCGGCATTCGTCCGCTGGGACGCGACGTCCGAGCGCGGTTGGCGTGGTCCCTACCTGCGGCATGTGAACGGTAGCTTTCCCGCCGAGTCGGCGCGGCGCTTCGCCGATGACACGACTTTCGCGAGCCGCGGATTCTATCCGCCGCTCGACGGGCTGCGCGAGCCGGCGGACTTCATCGACCGTCGCGACGGTTGCTCCGTCTACGGGTTCCCGGGCGAGCCGGCGGTGCTGGATCCCTGGGGCAATCCCTATGTGCTGCAGATTCCGCCGCCGCAGGCTTTCCCCGGCGGGAACACCAACCTGCGTGATGAGGTGCGGTTCCGTTACGCGCGTGTCGTCTCCGCGGGGCCTGACGGTCGGCTTGAGACGCCGTGCTTCGGCGTCAACCTGACGAACCACTGGGAGACGACCTGGTCGGAGCGCGTCCGCCGCCTTTCCCGGCAGGCCGGCCGCTACGGGGACGACATCTCCACGCGCGGCGACGATCTCGTCCTGTTCCTGGAGCGCAATGACATCGACGAGGGGAGGGACGACGAATGAGACGCGGTTTCACCCTTGTCGAGCTGGTCGTCGTGCTGTGCGTCCTCGCGCTCCTGACGCATCTCGCCGTGCGCGAGTTCTCCCAGGTGCGCGACCGCAAGCTGGAGAAGGCGGCAGACGCCCAGCTGGAGACGATTCGTGACGCGGCGATCGCGTTCCTCGCCGACATGGGGCGGCCGGTCGCCGTGACGAATGGCACGCTGGCGGAGCTGTGGGCGCGTCCGTCACGGGTGCCGGAGTATCGTGTCGTTCCCGCCGTGGAGGAGAATCTCGTCAATGGGGCGCCGCGGGAGCTGGTGAACACGAATGTCCAGGTGGCGACCGGCTGGCGCGGACCCTACTTGCGGCTGCCTATCGGTCGTGACCGTCTCCTGGACCCCTGGGGGAATCCGATCGAGCTGGAGGATGCGGCGGGGCTGCCGCGCATTGATCTCACCAACGGCATTTCAGCGGTGTCGGTCTCGCATTACGGGGCGACCGCGCAGGAGCCGGACCGTCGCACACTATCGCTTCTGCCGGACCGCGGCTCGACGAGTTCCCTCACCGTGTGGGCGACGGGCGAGGCGTCCGGCGGAACGGTGAAGTTCGGCTGGTACGGTCCGGCTTCGGGCCTGATCACAGGGGCGGTCGCCAAGGCGGCGATGAACGTGCCTTGCCGTTTCGAGGGGCTCACGCCCGGTGAGCGGGTTGTCGTGGCTGAGCTCGAGGGCGGTACGCGCCGCACGCTTAGACTGGTGCGCATCGCCCCAGGCGACAACCTGCTTGAAATCAGGCTTGATTAGTGAGTGGGCATGTTGCCACATGACCGTATCCGCGCCTACACGCCATCGACCTCTTCGCTGGAGCCACAGACTTTTTCGCCGTGCCTTCCAGCATGCGTCCGGTTTGGCGCGGCGAACTTCCCTTCGGCAAGGGCGCGGCGCTGTGAGCCCGACCCGCTCGGCGTACACGAGTACGCCTTCGGGGTCGGTCTCTTCGCGACGCGCTCCTTGTCGT
>CACYCW010000102.1 GCA_902773015.1 uncultured bacterium | reverse complement strand
CGGCCGCCGAGAAGGAGATCAAGGAGGCCGAGGCGGAGGCCGCCGCGCAGAACGAGCGCGGCAAGCTCGACGCGGCGAAGAAGGCGATGGCTGCTGAGGACAAGGCGGCCGCGCCGAAGGCCGAGAAGCTCGAAGAGGTGAAGCCTGCGACGTCGCCGACCGAGGTGAAGCCGGCGACACCTCCTGCCGAGGTGAAGCCGACTGAACCCAACCAGGCCCCAGCGCCAGCGGGCGAGACGGGCAATCTGCTTGAGCAGCTTGGCAAAGAGAACGCGAAGTGACGAGAGCGACATGAGAGCGAAAACAGTCACGATCGTTCTGGTCTGCCTCGCCGTCATCGCGGCGGCGGTCGCGGCGATCATCGTGAGCACCCGCCGCGCGGATGAGGCGAAGGCGAAGGCCGAGGCCGCCGCCGCCGCCGCGGACAGGGCCGCCGCCGAGGCGAAGACGGCCGCCCGCAATGCCGAGGCCGAGGCCGCGCGTCAGCGCACCGCCGAGGCGAAGAAGAAGGCCGCCGCCGACGAGCTCGCCGCCGAGCAGCTCGCCAAGGAGACCGCGACCATCGAGGCCAAGGCCGCCGCGGATCGCAAGGCCGCCGCCGAGGCCAATGCACAGGCCGAGCGAGCCAAGGCCGATGCCGCGCGCGCCGCGAGGGACGAGGCCAAGGCCAAGACCGAGACAGCCCGCGCCGAGCAGATTAAGGCCCGCGAGCTCGCCGCCGCCGAGACCGAGAAGGCCGATGCGGCCGCCGCGAAGCTTGCCCAGGAGAAGCTCAAGGCGGACAAGATCATCGCCGAGGCGAAGCTCCTGGAGTTGCGCAAGACCGACTTCGAGGCGCTCCGTCTCAGTCTCTCCGAATGGCAGCTCAATCTCGAGGAGCGTGAGCGCGCCCTCCAGCCGGAGAAGACGATCGCCGACCTCTCCTGGGCCGGCGGCATGGAGGACACCGTCATTGATGCGGACGGCAACGTCACGAAGCAGGTCAAGGTTCCCTACGACCCCGAGAAAGATATGTCGCTCCCCGCCGAGTCGCGTCGCCTCGCGAAGACACAGCGGGTCGTCGGTGAGCGTCACGCGGCCCGCGCCGAGGCCGCTCGCTCCTCGGTAGTCAAGTCGATGGAGCGGCTCTACGTGTCCGCGCTCAAGGAGGGTCGCGTCATCGACGCCGACTTCTACAAGAAAAGCCTCAAGTCGATGTACCCCGACTGGGAGTTCAAGGGCGACGAACCGAAGGGGGAAAAAGCCACTGATGCGAAATCGAGTGGAGAGGAGAAGTCGAAATGAGCGGACACCTGACACGCATCGTCCTGACCGTCGTGCTGGCGGCCTTCTGCAGCGGCTGCATGTGGTCGCGGGTGCGCATGAACGACCCGGACATTGTCGAGCGAGCGCGGGCGATTCGTCCAGGCGTGACGAAGGCTGTCGAGCTGCAGGAGATTTTGCGCGCGCAGCCCACGCGCAAGCGTCCCGAGGGCGGATCGGTCACCTACGAGTACTCCTACGCCGATTCGCGCACGAAGATGTTCTCCATCATCATTCTCACCTTCTCCCGCACCGAGAACGTCACGGAGACGCTCTACATCGAGACCGATGCCGCGTCCGGTGTCGTGACGCGGGTGCCGAAGCTCGTGCGCCACGAGCCCGAATGGCGCTTCTGGCCGTTCGGCGATGACGAGAAGGGCGAGTGATCCTTTCGCCGGATGAACCGAGGTTGGAGAGTCCGCACCGCTTGCTGCATCGCCAGCTTGGCGCTGTGCGCGCTCTTCGGGTGCAGTTTTACGCGCGAGGTGGTGAACGGCTATGTGCGCGATCTCGACACGTCGTGGATCGAGCCCGGGCGGACGACGCGTGACGAGATCATCGCGCGGATGGGGCGTCCCCCGGCGGTGCTGGGCGTCGGTCAGCACGCAGGGGACGGACTCTCCCAGTTCTTCGCCCAGCGGCTCTCGGTGCGTCCGTCTGGCATGGACGCCAAGGGCGAGGATGTGGATGCGACGGGGCTCTCGGTCTTTCGCTGGACGGCGGTGGATTCGCGCGAGGGTACGTTCGAGGCCGGCTACTGGATCGTGCCGAAGTTCTCGAAGGGCGTTCTGCACCGCCGGCACGACATTCTCGTTCTCTTTGATGAGCGAGGGGTGGTCAAGCTCCTGAGCCGCACGGCGGTCGTCGACGGCATGGTGCGGATCCTCGAGTGGAAGGAGGTGCAATGACGCCACGGTGGGAGACCGGGGCGCGACGCCTCGTCGCAGCGTGCCGGCGCGGCACGCTGGCGCTTCTTCTGCTGGCGGCGGGCGGACTGGGACTTTCGGGCTGTATCTACGGGCGGAGCGGCGTCGAGCGCGTGGAGCCGCCGTTCCAGACCGGAGTCACGACTCGGCGCGATGTGGTGGCGGAGTGGGGCAATCCGGACGCGGTGTTCGGCGAGACGTGGGTGTGGCGGAACCGTGAGGTCATCGGCGGCAAGCTGCGGGCCTCGTTCATGATGATCGGTGCGACGGTAAGCAACCTCTCGCGCTCGGTCTTTGAGTATCGGCTCGCCTTTGGCCCCGACGGGCGTCTCAAGTCGCTGCAGGCGGTCGAGCACTTCCCCGGCGGCGACAGCTGGTCGATCAATCCGTGGAAGTGACAGTACTCGATAGCATTCGACAGCTCTCGACGGCAATCGACTCGATAGCAGTCGACGGCTTTCGATGGCAGCCGAGGAAAGCGGTGAAATGACAATCGAAGAAATGAAGGTTGAGCTTCGGCGCGGGGCGCGGGCGGTGTTGCTCGTTCGCCACGCGGAGCGTCCGAAGATGGATCCCGACGACCCGACGTTCGGCGATTCGCTGCCGCTCACCTACGATGGCGTGCGCACGGCGCGGCGGCTCGGCGAGATGCTGGCCGAGTTCCGTGACGACGTGCAGTTCTGCGCGAGCCCTCTCCTTCGCACCCGCATGACCGCTGCGGCCATCGCCGAGGGCATGGGCGTTCCAGACGCGCCGGTGCCGACGGACGAGCTGGTCGGCAACGGCTCGTTCTACTACGCCGATACCACCGAGGTGCTCGACGTCTTCAAGGCTGATCGGTTCTTCGACGCGAGCTTCGAGTACTTCCGCACCGGCCGCCAGCGCGGCTTCAGGGAGCTTTACGAGGCCACCGACGACTACGAGCGCTGGCTCGCCGCGCACGCGAAGAGCCAGCTCTTCGTTGTGAGCACCCACGATCTCTTCATCGCGGCGTTCTTCTATGCCCGCGGGGCCTTCACCGAGCTTGTGCGCGAGAACTGGATCCGTTTTCTCGATGGCGGCGTCATCCTCGTCTATCCCGACGGTGCCCGCCGCTACGAGATCGTCCGGAGCGGGCTCTCCGAGGGCATGGTGGGCGTCTACCTGCCGAGGATCTCTGGCGTCGTGTTCGACTTCGGTGGCGTGATGACGACCACGACGATGCCCGAGCGCGTGCGCCGATGCGTCGCCGAGTTCGGCATCGACTGGACGGCGCTCGAGCGTGGCTTTGCGCGCTACCGGCGGCTGATGGACGGCGGATTCATCACGAT
>CACYCW010000101.1 GCA_902773015.1 uncultured bacterium | reverse complement strand
TGTAGCGCTCCGCTATCTCCAGCCGCCAGTTGGACCGTTCCGCGTATTCGGCGATGGTCGGATAGCCGCTTTCGAGATACGGCCCTGTCAGCAGCAGTACGTCACGAGGCTTGCCCATGCGCGCATTATATCACAGTCTGCACGATTTTGTCAGTAGAGGTGTATATAAATAACATTTTTCGTCGATGCGCTTGCGTTGGTATTTTGATATAATGCCAGTGCAACGTGGAGGAGCTGTAATGTCTGCTTGCGACAACATGGAGAGACGTGAATTTCTCGCAGGCACTGCGTGGATGGGCGCGGTGGCGCTTGCCGCCGGGCGCGCCGCGGCTGCGGGGCGCGCAGCCGCAGGCTCCCCGACGATGGCGGGTTTTGCCGCGCCGCCGATGGAGCGCATACGCCTCGCCTTCATCGGCATTGGCGAGCGCGGCACTGCGGCGGTGCGCCGCGTCTCGAAGATTCCCGGCTGCGACATCGCCGCGCTCTGCGATCTGCGCAAGGAGGCGGTGGACAAAAACCTCAAATGGCTGGAGAAAAACGCGGGAGGGCGAGCGTCCACGCGAGCCGCTGCGGGCGCGGGCTTCCGCCCTCCCAAGACATATTTCGGCAATTCCGAATGCTGGAAGGGCGCCTGCGACGCTCCAGATGTCGACGTGGTCTACGTTGCCGTGCCGGCGTATCTCCATGCGCGCATCGCGCTCTATGCGATGAACGCCGGCAAGCATGTCCTTGTCGAGGTGCCGGCCGCGAACACGATCGACGACTGCTGGAACATCGTGGAGACGAGCGAGCGGACCCGCCGCCACTGCATGATGCTCGAGAACTGCTGCTACGGGGAGGACGAGCTTCTCGCCTGGAACCTCTGCCACCAGGGAGTGCTTGGCAGCCTCTCGCACGCGGAAGGCGCGTACATCCACAATCTCACGGAACGCCATCTTGCGAATTCGTTCCGCAACCGCAACCACCCGAAGAAGAGTTCGCTGCACGGCAACTCGTACCCGACGCATCCGCTCGGTCCGATCTGCCTCTACCTCGACATAAACCGTGGCGACAGGATGAACACGGTCGTTTCGGTGTCGTCCGGCAGCTTTACGTGGAAGGACTACATCGCCGAGACCTTCAAGCCGGAAGACTGGCAGTCGAAGCTTGAGATCGACCGCGGCGACATAAACACGTCGATCATAAAGACGGCGCGCGGTCGCACGATAATGCTTCAGATGGACTTCACGACGCCGCGTCCGTATTCGCGCATTAACCTCGTGCAGGGCTCGCGCGGCTGCTTCTGGGGCTACGGCTGGCCGGCGCGGCTCGCCGTCGCGAAGAAGCCGGGCGGCGAAATAGGCAAGGAGTGGATGCCGCAGAAGGAGTACGACGAGTACGCCGCGAAGTACAGGCATCCGCTGTGGAAGTCCGTCGGCGAGATCGCGAAGAAGGTCGGCGGGCATGGCGGCATGGACTTCATCATGGACCTACGCTGGGCGTACTGCCTGCAGAACGGGCTTCCGCTCGACATGGACGTGTACGACCTCGCGAGCTGGAGTTCCATCGTGGAATGCTCGCGCAGGAGCGACCTCGCAGGCGGCGCGCCCGTAGAGCTGCCGGACTTCACGCGCGGAGCATGGAAGACGGCGGAACCCCGCGCCATCGGCGACGTGGATCTCGCGAAAATGGGCTTCGACTTGAAAGTGCCTGTGAAGAAGGACGACGCACAGCTCGACGCCTGACGGCAAAATTTCAACCTCATGGAAAACAGGAACAGCAAAGGAGTGAAATGAACAGAACAATCAGTACATTCGCGTCTATCGCCGCGGCCGCCCTGATAGCCGGCAGTTCATCGGCCGAAACGGTCGCCTGGTGGCACTTTGACGAACAGGAGCCGGGTATGACGGCGAGTTCCGGCGTCGTCACCGAGTCCGTATCCGATTCAAAGGCGACAGCGTACTCGATCAACGCATCTACACCCAACGAAACTGGGTCCTATCGTTCCACCTTTACGCGCCCGTTCCCAGGTCTTGCCGTTTACGACCCCGTGATGGGTGTGACGAACTCAAACCATTCCGCGATGAAGTTTAGAATTGCGCGCGGCGGCACGAACCCCACCACAGATGCAGGGCGCGCCTACTACGGTGGTGCGTTGGTAACGAGCGGATGCGATTTGCTTTATGCCAACTGCAAGGTGGCTATAACGATTGAAGCGTTTGTTTGTACGACAGGCGGTGTTTACAACACATTCGCGCCGATTGTGGGATGTGTTAACAATGGTGATTTCGTCAATGAGCCATGGGCTCTTTATATGCGCGACGACGGAACAGTAGTCGTACGGCATAATTCGACCGCCTACTATCAGAACGACAACAAAGGGCAGGTGAAAATCAACGACGGACTATGGCATCATGTCGCGTGGACGTGGGATGGATCGAATATTCGTGTTTATGTTGACTACAAACTGGATAAGAAAGGGAGTTCCGGAGATGATCGCATCTATGCCAAGGATGGAAATTTCTCCTACACGGAAGGCAAGTGTGCGACCTGGATAGGAGGCTATACAAATTTCAGCAGCACGAGTGGTGGCCGAAAATTCCCCGGAATCATCGATGAGGTGCGCATTTCAAACGTCGCGCTTACGCCAGACAAATTTCTGAGGCTTGTTCCAACGTCTGCGGACGACGCAGATACTGTTCTGCATCTGCGCTTTGACGCCGATGCGCCGTATGCTTTTGCAGAATCAGAAATCGCCGGAGGGATGTTCGACCGTCAGCTCGTCTATCACTCGGTTGCAGGCGCAGGATGCTCGTCACTAGACACGGCGAACAAGGCGGGCGAAACCATGTTCGACGGCGTGTTTGCGGAGGGCGTCGCCGATACCGCGTCGTTCGGACAGACCACGAACGCCGCCGGCAAGGCGAACTATTTCGAGGTGCCCAAGGCGACTTCCCTCGTCTGGCCGGACGGTTGCGATGCGTCCGCCTCGAACCACAACTATACGATCGAGGCGTTTTTCAGGACGCGAGGCTCTTCGCCCGTTCGACAGAACATCGTGAAGTTCGGAACTGACGGGCACCTGCCCGCGCAATTCATCACCGGCGACGCTAGCCATTCGCACCAGGTTGATTTCATCTATAACGCCAACGGCTCATGGAAGAACTTCCAGACGCCAGTCGACAAGCCAGTTGACGACGGTCAGTGGCACCACCTCGCCTTCGTGAGCGATGCGTCGAACCGGCTTATGCGCGCCTATCTCGACTACGAGCTGTTCAACACGATTGAATCCGTTTACGACAAAGTTGAAAAGGACTATCCGCTCGTCATCGGCGCCAAGGAAAACGCTTCAGGACAGTTCTTCGACGGATGGATCGACGATGTGCGCATAACGAAGCGCGCCTTGCGTCCTAATGAGTTTCTCACGACGCATTCTGTCGGACCGGCGTCGCCCAATTCGCTCCTTCTGGCCAAGTTCGAGCAGAGCTATGATTTAGTGTGCGAGGCCGATGATGCATTTTCGGTTGTAGGGATGGGAGAGGCGCGAACCGGAGGAGCCGCGCCGACGTTTGCGAAGACATCGCCCGGTGCGCTCATTCTCGATGGCGCTAACGGGTCTGAGTGGGTCGAGAACGAGTATTCCGTCCATCTCAACAAAAGCCGAGTGGTGTTCCCGATCAGCCGTCTCTATGAAACTGATGCCTACACGGTCGAGTTCTGGGCGAAGTTCACTGGCTTTGACGGCGATCGCGCGCCGGACTATAGCGCTTCTGGTCAGCATGCCGGCATTCTGCGTTTCGTGCAGGGCGGCACTACGACGCCGGACTGGTATCTCTACCGTCCGGGCGACCAGACCAAGCAGCTGCAGATCTCCGTCCGCCATGCGGATGGAACGACATCCTCCTATCTCCATTGGGACATGCCGAATATTGTGGCGGACGGCAGGTGGCATCATTATGCACTGACATTCAAACCGACGGATGGCGATGCGAAAACCGCAGTCGAAATCTTCTACGACTGCAACTCGCTTGGAATCAACACGGTCAATGCCCGCATGAACGTCTGCCCTGTAGGACATCGCCTGATGCTGGGCGAGTCTTCCACCGACGCCATGCCGAACATCCTTGGCTACGTAAACGCCCTTCGCTTCTCGCGCGGGGTGCTAACTCCGGACAAGTTCATTGGACGGGTCAAACCCGGGGCGATTATCTTCATCCGCTGACATTCACAGTTCTCGAACCAAGATGGACAGACGTGACTTTCTGAAAGGCGCGGCGCTTTCGGGCGCCGTTGCGGCGGCCGGCGGCTGCGCGAGCGCGTTCCGGCTTTCGCCGGGCGGCAGTGCGAGCGGCTTCCGCATGAAGCCGATGGAGCGCGTGCGCGTCGGCATGCTCGGCGTTGGCTCGCGCGGAACAGCAGCCGTGAGGCGGCTTGTGAAGATCGACGGCGTTGACATAACGGCAGTGTGCGACCTAGTGCCGGAGCGCGTCGAGCGAGCGCGGAAGATGGTCGTGGACGCGAAGGGCGGGGAAGTCGCCGGCTATACCGGCACCGAGGGCTGGAAGGGCATCTGCGACTCGCCGGACGTAGACGTGATCTACAACTGCACTAGCTGGGACTGGCACCTTCGTCCGTGCGTGCGCGCCATGAAAAACGGCAAGGTCGCGCTCGTGGAG
>CACYCW010000100.1 GCA_902773015.1 uncultured bacterium | reverse complement strand
TTTTTTCTGCCGAATGCAGACCGTGGGTGATTTTTTTTGCTATAATATGGCGAGGTTGGAAAACCTGTGCAGAAAACTTCCTGTAAAAACTTCCTGTAAAAAAGGAGTGCTTATGATGAAAAGAACGACAGCAGGAGGACTGGTCTCAGTCCTCGTCCTTATGGCCTGTTCCGCGCATGCTGCGGTTTTCGAGGTGGCGGCGAACGATGAGGGAACGCTAACCGACTTGACGGTCAGCGCCTACACCGGCGCCTCGGTCGCCGCAGGCGGCACGCTCTACCTCGACCTCTCCGCCGCGCCGCCGTTCGCGATCACCGGCGCGGGGCGCGTCGTCAAGCGCAATTCGGCGTCGTGGACGATGTCCGTCGCCAGTCCGGATTTCACCGGCGACTGGGAGATCATCGGCGGCGTCGTCACCACCACTGCGGCGGGCATGTTCGGCAAGGCCAACAAGAATTACTCGCTCGTGGTGACGAACGGGGCGACCTGGTCGATCACGGACGAGAACGGCGGCATCGGCGCCCGAACGCTCAAGCTCGGCGGCACGGGCGTTGATGGACGCGGCGCCCTGGAGATCGACGGCCCCAAGACCTTCAAATGGGGCAGTTTCCTCAGGTACATCACGCTTGTGGACGATGCGCTGGTGATCATCAAGAAAGGGTATTTTCTCGATCAGTACAGCGGACTCCTCGACCTTGGCGGTCACAAGATGACGGTGAAGGGCGGCGGACAGTACCAGCTCTACGGATGCACAATCTCCGATTCAGGGGAGGTCGCCGTCGAAGGTACGTCCGCAGGAACCACGGAGTTCTGGATCCGTTCCAACTCGCACTCCAATTATGTGGTGCTAGTTGACTCCGAGAACGCATCATTCTCGCTCAACGGCTATGCCATGATCAGGTTCTACAATAATACCCGGCCTTTTTCCCGTCCGCTTAATGTGCGCGGCTTGAACAATACGCTTTATCATGCAGAGCAGTACGCTTTTTCCCCAGCTGAACTCGGCATGGAACACATTGTCTGGGGCGGACCGATCACGTTCGTCGAATCTGAATCGGTTCTCGCGGTTTATCACGAAGGTTGCGCCAAGGGCGATTATGGCTGCGCCATGGCCCTCACGGGCAAGATATCCGGCGATGGATCCTTGATAACGAGATGCGCCAAGGGTTGCGACCGCATCTATCTGGCGAACCCGGCGAACGATTACACAGGGGTGACGACTAACGCCTCCGGCACGCTCGTCTTGGCTTCTCCCGGCGCCGTGCCCGATGCCGCGAAATTCACGCGCTCCGGGGGTACGGTTCTCTTCGGAACGGGGGCGAACGGCTGGACTCCGTCTGAAGTCCTTGCGTTCGTAAACGCGGCGGCGGGCGTCAATACTGCGACCATCCGTTTCACTGGCGACAACGTGGCGACGAACGAGACCCCGGTCGTTTCGATCGCTGGCGACACGACGGCATTGTCCGGCAAGGGCCTCGCCCAGGTCGGCGAGCGCCCCGTCGTGTTCACCGGCGGTGCGACGGAATCGGCGCCACTCGACTTCACGTGGACGTCTGGCTACGGCATCCTGTCGGGGACGAGCCCCTACTACGCCTACCGGGTGAACGTGGCGATTCCGTCCGACTCCTCCACGACGGCGCTCACGCTCGACGGCGCGGACATTACGGTCGCGCCCTACGGTTATGTCGTGTCCGGTTACGGAACGTCTAGCCGCTACTACAATCGGCTCATCATCACCAACTCGCTTGTGCGCGCCGCCGATTTGGCGCTGAAAGACACCTTTAACACGACCGACGCGAATTATGCCACACCGTCAAACTCGCTTGTCGTCGGGAAGGCGGGCAGAGGGCTTCTGGAGATCGAGGCGGGCGCGGTGATCTCGAACCGCCTTCAGGTCGGCATGCACGGCGTCAAGGTCTGGGACGACACCTCGCTTGGCGGCGTACGGCAGCGGGGCGGCACGCTGGTGGCGGTCGACCCGAACAACGGCGTGCTCAAGGGCAATGCCATCGGCGTTGGACAGTCGGCGGGCGGCTACTACGATCTGCAGGGCGGTGAACTCATTTCGCACGGCACTTTCTCGCTTGGCATGGGCGGCGTCGGGACGATGCAGATGTCGGGCGGCAGTTTCGTGGTGACGAACGTGCTCGATTCGGCGACGAAGGGCTATTTCTACATGGGTGCGTTCAACGGTGGCAAGGCGGCGCTCCGCGTGAGCGGCGGCCGATTCGAGTACTACGGGGGCCCGACGATCTGGGTGGGCTACGGCAGCACGTCGAAATTGCTCTGCACGCTGACGGTGGACGGCGCTGACGCGGTCTGCGACTTACACAATGCCAATTTGTGCTCTGGCTATGCCTGCACGGGCGGGGCCTATCACTTCAACTTCAACGGTGGCGTCTTCCGCGCCGCCACCATCCAGCGGCATACGAACAAGAATAACCACACGAACAACTTGCTCACGGTGAGTTTCAACGGCGGCACGTTCAAGGCGGCGTCGGGAGGGGCGCTGTTCTCCAGCGACTCGGCCATCCGGCCGAACGAGGTCGTCGTCTACTCTGGCGGAGCCACGTTCGACACGGACGGGAACAACTGTTGGCTCTACAACCCGGTCAAGGGCGCATACGGCAAGGGCATCTCGTCCATCACCCTGGCGAAGCCGATCGCGCACGTGACGGCGCCGCTGGTGGAGATCACCGGCGTCGGCACCGGCGCGACGGCGTTCGCCCACTACGACTGGGATACCCACACCATCGACCGCATTGACGTGACGTGTCCGGGCAGCGGCTACACCGAAGGCACGACGACCGCGCGGCTGTTGCAGACGCGTGACGGCGCCGCCGAGACTCTCGACGCGACGGCGTTCACGCTCGTGGACAACGCGAACACCGGTTCGTTCACGAAGAAGGGCGAAGGCACGCTGACCCTGGAGGCGACGAACACCTGGGGCGGGGCGACGGTGCTCGCGGGCGGCATCCTGAAGTGCGGCTGCGACGGCGCGATTCCGCAGGGAACGACCGTCGTGCTCGCAGGCGGCACGCTCGACATGAACGGCAAGAAGATGCTCAACGGCGATGCCCTGCCGACGAGCTGGAAGGTCGACGCCGACACCGCGAAGGCGCTCGGCGGCACCATTCCCTACGCCGGGGCGATCGCCTTTCCGGAGGGCTCGACGCTCGAGGTCGCGAACGCTGCAGAGATGGACGAGGACGATGCCAACCTCACGCTCCTGTCGGCGACGGGCGGCGTCACGGGTGAGCCGTCGATCGTCGGCGCGATTGACGCCGACTGGCATGTCATACGCACGGCGAAGGGATTCAAGCTGTGCCGCAGATGCGGCATCATGATGATCATTCGCTGAGGCGGATCGGAAGGGATACGAGGATATGAGGATGGACAGACGCGGGTTCATCGTCGGAGCAACGGCGACATTGGGAGCGGTGGCGGCGAAGGCCGCGCCGACGACAAGGAAGGAGATCAAGGTCGAGCGGCTCGTGGCGGACGATGCGCCGCCGCGCAACCGGCGGCCGTATGCGGATGTCGACTGGTCGAAGTCCATCCTGATCAACACGACCTCGCACGGCCACTGCCTCAACCAGACGATGCTCGACACCTACCTGAAGCATGGCTTCGGGCTGATGACCATCTCCAACTACTACCCGAGCGCGCCCTATGTGCCCGGGAAGGGCATGGCCGTCGGACACTACCTCGTCCACCACGATTTCCCCGTGATGGTGAACGGCAAGCGCACGGGAGGCCCGTTCGACTGGTCGAAGATCGTCTCGGAGTGGTCCGAGGAGTTGCCGCCGGAGCTTCGGAAGTCGCTTCCGTTCAAGGTCGGCGAACCGATGTTCCCGAAATGGCCGGAGGGGATTCTCGAGGCGCCCAACGCCGAGCACCACGGCTTTCGGCTGGCGAACGGTCGGCATGCGGGCAGCCTGCACATGTGCGCGCCCGGGTCGGCGTTCAAGTCCGGCACGTTCGACGCGCACGACAAGTTCAAGACCAAGTCGCACGGTTACGAGTACGGCTCAGGCGAGTTCTGGGGCACGGCGGTCGACCGGCTGATCGGCGGTCTCATCGTGAAGGACGGCGGTGGCGTGACAATCAACCATCCGACGTGGACCAATCTCAGGCGGGACCTGCTCCTCGACATCCTGGACTGGGATCCGCGCGTACTCGGCATCGAGGTGCTCGAGAGCGGCGTCAACAGCGAGCACTACTGGGACTGGGCGCTCGCCACCGGTCGGCAGTGCTTCGGATTCTTCGTCCCCGACTGGGGACTCAAGAACGACATCTTCGGCGTCAACGTGCTGGTCGTGCCGGAGCGTACGGTCGAGGCGTGCCTCAGGGCCTACCGCAAGGGCAACTTCTACGGCGCGAACCGCGGCTATGGCGAGCTGCGCTTC
This sequence comes from uncultured bacterium, assembly GCA_902773015.1. Lineage (GTDB taxonomy): Bacteria > Verrucomicrobiota > Kiritimatiellia > RFP12 > UBA1067 > UBA1067. The sequence continues at coordinate 2,980 of CACYCW010000100.1, read as the reverse complement.
ACCAAGCTCTCCTTCGACGGGAAGTTCGTCACGGCCGAGACCGACAAGCCCGCCCGCTTCGAGATCAAGACGGCGCGCGGCGTTGTCAAGGAGGCGACCGGCACCTCGGTCGTCTGGGAGATGATTCCGCGGGGATCGTCGCGCGGTCCGCACGTTGACATCTTCGCGCGCGTCAAGGCGACCGCGGCCGACGGGTGCGGCGAGCAGCTCTACTCCCAGCCGTTCATGCTTTTCTGATGAACAGGCGATGTATGGCTATGTCTGCGCGAAAAGAATCTATGGCGGCAGTCGTCTGCACGGTCTTGGCGCTCGCGGCGTTTCCGGCGCTGGCCAACGGTCTGGAGACTGCCGAACTGCAATCGAGAATCGACGCTGCCGCCGCGAAGGGCGGAGGGACCGTGGTCGTTCCGCCCGGCGTCCACCGGAGCGGCGCGCTCCGCCTCAAGGACGGTGTGACGCTGCGGTTGGAGAAGGGCGCGCTGCTGCAGGCGGGCACGAATGACGCGGATTACGTCGCGACAGACGGACAGGCCTTCATCTTGGCAGATGGGGTCGACCATGTGGCTGTTATCGGCGAAGGGACCATCGATGGCGGCGGCGAAGCGTTTGCGCCGGGCAGTCTCGACGTTCCTCAGCAACCCCGCGTTCTCTGGTTCCGCGACTGCCGCGACGTGCGCGTCGAGGGCGTCACGATCCGGAACGGACGGCGCTGGACGTGCTTCCTCGACCGTTGCGTCGGCGTGATCGTGCGCGAGGTGACGATTCGCAGCCTCATCCACAAGTGCTGCGACGGAATCGACCTCGAGTGCAAGAACGCGATCGTCGAGAACTGCGACATCGAAACCCAGGATGACGCAATCTGCCTCAAGGCGCGCTGTTCCGACTACACGGTCGAGAACATCGACGTGCGCAACTGCCGCCTCGCATCCAACTGCGCGATCATCAAGGTCGGAACCGAGACGCTCGGGAGGGTGCGCAATGTGACCATCCGGGACTGCTCCTGCAGGGTGACTTCGACGTGCTTTCCCGGCTACGGTATTCGCGGCGAACATTGGGAGTTCGCCCTGCCGGCGACGCCGGCGGCGAACGGAGGAATCGTGTTGCTGATGCTCGACGGCGGAACGCTCGAGGACGTGAACATCCGCAACATCGACCTTGGCGCCTCCGCCTACGTGCCGATTTTCTGCCGGTTCGCCCGGCGGAACCAGCGCATCGTGCCCGGCAAATCGGCGTTCCGCCGCGTGACGATCGAGAACGTCCGTGGGCGCGCCCTCTCGCCAATTGGATGCTCAGTCACCGGACTCAGGGATCTGCGTCCTACGGATGTCGCGTTCCGCGATCTCGACCTCGAGATGCCATCAGAGGGGGACTATACGCGTGGCGTCCTGCCCGAGTACGAGCAGATGGGCGGTTATGTCGGAATGTTCATGGGCATCATGCCGGCGTATGGATTCTACCTGCGCCACGCCGACCGCGTTTCGTTCGAGCGCTGCCGAATCCGTCGCACGGGCACGGGTTCGCGTCCGGTCGTGCTGGCGGAGGACTGCACCGGCGTGCAGGGCGGATGCGAAGTCCTCTACGAGACTTCGCCCCGCAAGCGTTTCATCGCGGCGGGCTGGGACGTCGAGGCGGCTCATCCCGCGGAACTCGCCGCGAACGTCGACAAGCTTGAACGTCTGCCGCTCGACGGCGTCGTGTTCTCCCTCCGCGGGACGCGTCAGGACGGACGGGACGTCGCGCCCACCAACGTGATGAACGGTGGGGCTTGGCCGTCCGATGCCTTCGCCGACAACCGGTCCGCGGTCCGGGCAATCACCGCGTGCTCGAATATGCGGCACTGCTTTGTCGGATTCCGCGCCTCACCCAGCCGACGGCTGGACTGGCGCGACGACGCGGCGTGGTCCGCGTTCGCGACGAACGTCGCGTTGCTCGCTCGCGAGGCGAGGGAAGGCGGCGTCAAGGGTCTCTGCCCCGACTTCGAGGACTACCACCACGTCTGGCAATACGTGCTGATGGACGGCGACCCCGGCTGGGACGAATGCACGGCGCTCGCCCGTCGCCGCGGCGCTGAGGTCTTCGGCGCGGCGTTCCGAGAGTTCCCGCAGATGACGCTCTTCCTCTGGCACTTCTTCGCCCACACCTGGACCGCGAAGTTCTACGACCAGGCCGCGGACGTCGCCCGGCACGTGTCCGACCGCCGCGATCTCTATCCGTCGTTCCTGAACGGAATCCTAGACGCGATGCCCGCTGGGGCGCGTCTCGTGGACGGGGAGGAGTCGTACGGCAACGTCGCTTCGAGCAATCTCTTCTACAAGTCCTACGCCGATCGCCGGCGTCTCGCGCCGATCCAGATCTCGCCGGAGAACCAGGCGAAGTTCAAGCTGCAGACCTCGGCCGCGGTGTCGGTCTTCCTCGATGCCTACCTGGAGGGCAATTCGACGTCCAAGTACTATCTGGGCCCGGACGCGAAAGGTTCGCATCTCGGACACCTGCTCGAAGATCTCGGCCAGGCGTCGCGCGCCACCGACGAGTACGTCTGGCTGTGGGGACAGCGCTACAACTACGCGCATTGGAAGCGTCCGGAACCCGTTCCCGGTAGGAAACCGGGATGGTTCTTAGGACGCCGGACGTGGGAGGATGCCCTGCCTGGACTCATGCGCGGCATGCGCCAGCTGAGCGATCCGAATGCATTCGCCCGCGCGCTGCGTGCGCGGTTGCGTGCGGAAGGCGCCAGCAATCTCGTGCAGAATTCCTCGTGTGAGACCGAGAAGGGTTACGGCTTCTGGCAGGACCGCCGTTTCGGCAACGGATCCGGCGGACTCGACGCGTCCGTCGGCGAGCGCGGCGCGGCGCCGTCCGTCTGCGCCGACGGTGCCTACGGCACGCGCGTCGTCGCCATCAACGGCGTGAAACCCGGGGAGCGCTACCTGGTGCGTGCGGCGTCGAAGGGACAGGGTGACGCCACGCACTATCTGCACGT
>CACYCW010000099.1 GCA_902773015.1 uncultured bacterium | reverse complement strand
GCGGACGCCTCCGTTCCCGACAGGGCGCGAACCGGGTGGCTACAAGTACGTCTGCCCCAAGTGCGGGGCGGTTGTCGATCTGCCGCCACACATCCTTTGGAAGTTGGTGCGATGAAGTGGGAGGATGGCCTGAAAGCGTCCGACAAAGGCGACGCTGGGCCTCGGGAAACGCCCGAAATCACCTTAAGTTAGCGGCATTCCGACCTGACCGTTGTCGGCATGGGAGACGATCTTTTCGGCGCGAAGGATGCCATTGCCGATGCTGTGGCAAACCGCATTGTGCCGATGGTGCATATGACGACAACGGTCACGACTATAGATGGCAAGCCGATCATTGTCCTTGAAGTGATGCAGGGTATGCAATGTCCGTACTATCTAAAGTCGAAGGGCGACACGGAAGGCGTGTACATACGGTATGATGCCACGACACGGCAGGCCGACGATGCCATTCTTCGCGAATTGCGCATAGATGGTGCTGGCAAGAGCTTTGATCAGGGAGAATGCCGTGGGCTCTCAGTCGCTGCCAGGGACATCGAAAAACTATGCCGTAATATGCGTACGATCGCGAAGCGGAACGCGAAGACGGACGAACAGCGTAAGGCGGTAAAGCCTGTGACGCCGGCGCAGTTGGTGAAGTGGGGCGTTCTTGTCGAGCGAGGGGACGAGTTGTTGCCGACATGGAGTTACGTCCTGTTGTCTGGACATGTGCGCATGGCGCCATCGGTGAAATGCGGTATATTCAAGGGGACTGACAGGGCGTTCTTTGTTGACCGCCGTGAGTTCAGCAGCCCAGTACAGGATCAGGTCGAGTCCGCTGTGCAATATGTCCTTGAGAAGATAAACATGGGCGCGCGGTTCAACGGCGTCTATCGCGAGGACGTCTATGAAATCCCTCCCGATTCGATACGCGAACTTATCGTCAACGCAGTGGTCCATCGCAACTACATCAATGCTGAAGCAAGCCCCATCACTATTGCGTTGTACGATGACAGGCTTGAGGTGACCTCGCCAGGCGGACTCGTGAAGGGCATGACCCTTGAGAAGATGAAAAACAGCTATTCCGAGTGCAGAAACAAGGCTCTTGCTGCCGCGTTCGCATATATGAACCTGATCGAGAACTTGGGTAGCGGAGTGAAGCGCTATATTCGCGAAGTGAAGGCTGCGGGACTGCGAGAACCAGAGTTCATCGAATGGCCGAATGCAATCAGGGTGAACGGCTTGAGATAGCCGGGAAGATCGCGCTGGGCGTGGGCGGCGTGGCGCTGGGCGCCGCGGCGGGGTTGCTCGCCGCGAAGAGCGGAGTTTTCCAGAGCGCGTCGGCGCGGCACCGGCGCGAGAAGGATGCGTCAGACGGGCGGTTTGTGGATGGCGGCGCCGTCGCGGCCGGAACGCCGATTCTCGTCTCGATCGCGCGTGGCGCGGCCGAGCACTCAGGCGTCTATCTCGGCGACAGCCGCGTCGCGGAGCTTTCCGGCGAGGGACGGCTCCAGGAGGTTTCGCTGACGGAGTTCATCAACGGACAGGAAGACACATGGGACAACTTCCGCAGCGGCACGCGCATCTTCGCTGCGTGCGACGACCAGTCGTCTCGTCCGCTCGGTCTTGATGATGTCGCGGACGCGGCCAAGGGACTGATCCGTCGCATCGGCACGGTTCGCTACCATCTCTTCGGCAACAACTGCCACATGTTCACGGCGTCGTGTGTCTTCGGGAAATTGCTCGAGAAGATGTCGGTCGCCGACTGGTTCGCGGGCGGAACCTATTCAGTTGACAGGCTGGAGGAGGTCATCGTCCACCGCTTGAATGGCGGGGCGCCCGTCTCCTGGTTGGGCGTTCGTGCTTCGTCGCCACAATTCCAGTATGCGCTTTGTGATGCTAAGGTCGAACGTCTCCACAAGGAGGGCAAGGCATGATGACCCCGTTTGCTCCCATGGGAATGATTGCGAGAAAACTAGCGTTCCGGCCATCGTCTATCTGGTGCTCTAGGCTGTGCTGAAGCCGCGTCAGACGTCCTCCCTCATCCGCCATTGAAGAGGTGATGCCGAAAATGATATAATACGTGCGTTTCGGGGTGCTGCCGGGCGGGGTGCCCGGGTGCTGAGAAAAGACCCGATGTAACTTGAACAGGGTAATGCCTGCGAAAGAAGATGCAGATGCAAGTGATGGAAGAGACCATCTCCGGCGCGATCGTCCGGAGCTATTTTAAGAAGTTGCAGGAGAACCTCGCCGTCGATGTCGCGATTGTCGGCGCGGGGCCAAGCGGACTTGTCGCGGCGCGTGATCTCGCCAAGGCCGGGTTCAAGGTCGCTATGTTCGAGTCGAAGCTCGCGCCCGGCGGCGGCACGTGGGGTGGCGGCATGCTCATGAACGAGGTCGTCGTGCAGAACGACGCGGCGGAGATCCTCCATGAGTTCGGCATCCGTACGACGCCCGTTGACGACACCTACCAGACCGTCGACTCGGTTGAGATGGCCTCGGGGCTTATCTTTGGCGCCCGCCAGGCCGGCGCGACGATCTTCAATGCGGTCAAGGTCGAGGACATCGTGATCCACGACGGCGTCGTCTGCGGCGTCGTCATCAACTGGAACCCGGTCGCGCGGCTCGAGATGCACGTTGATCCGATCGTCGTCACCTGCCGTGCGCTCATCGACGGCACGGGGCATCCGAGCGAGATCATCCACAAGGCCGTCGAGAAGGCAGGTGTCAAGGTCGACTCGCTGACAGGGGGGATCCTCGGCGAGAAGCCGATGTGGATGGAGGACGGCGAACGCACGACGGTCGAAAACACCAAGCGGCTCTACCCGGGGCTTTACGCCTCCGGCATGGCCGCGAATAACGTGCAGGGCGGCTTCCGCATGGGGCCGATCTTCGGCGGCATGTTCAAGAGCGGTCGCAAGATCGCCAGGATCATCGCCGACGATCTCGCGAAATGAGCGACTTCGGCCTCTATCTCGTGATGACCGACCCGGTTGTCGGCTACGCCGCGTGTTGCGAGGCGGCGGTCAGGGCCGGCGTCCGCATGGTGCAGCTCCGCATGAAGGACGCGCCGCGAGATGAGATTCTCACCGTCGCCCGTGAGCTGAGGCGGATCACGGCCGGGACCCAGACGACGTTCATTGTGAACGACGATCCGTCCATAGCCGCGGAAGCGGCTGCGGATGGGGTGCACGTCGGCCAGACCGACATGCCCGTCGCCGAGGTGCGGCAACGCTATCCGGAGCTGCGGATCGTCGGTCTCTCGACGCACAATCCCGAACAGACGGCCGCGGCGATCACCCAGAAGCCCGACTACATCGGCGTCGGGCCGGTCTACGCGACGCCGACGAAGAAGATTCCCGATCCGACGCTCGGTCCGGAGACGGCCGGCCGCATGATCGCGCTGGCGCCGTTCCCGGCCGTGGCGATCGGCGGCGTCAACCTCGAGACGCTGCCAGCGGTGATCGCCGCGGGTGCGCGCAACTTCGCGGTCGTGCGCCCCGTCTGCCGGTCGAGCGATCCCTATCGTTCGATTTGCGAGCTGCAGGAGGCTGCGGAAAGACTGATGGCGGGTGCTCAGGCCTGACGGCGCGGACTGAAGGAAAGGGGCTTGCCTGACATGGAACGTCTGCAGAACATCCTGGCGCACGCGGGAATCGCCTCGCGGCGCGGCGCAGCGGCGCTAATCGAGAGCGGTGTTGTCACGGTCGACGGCCTGGTCGTGAGGGAGCCGGGCGCGCGCTTTGAGGCGAGCGCCGAGATTCGGGTCAACGGCAAGGCGATTGCCGCAGCGGAGCGTCCAAGGACGATTGTCCTTTACAAGCCCGTCGGCGTGCTGTCGACGATGTCCGATCCGTTCGGCGGCCAGACGGTCGCCGGGCTGGTGCGGACGCCGGAGCGGCTTGTGCCGATTGGAAGGCTCGACAAGGACAGCGAGGGCCTGCTCCTCATGTCCAACGATGGCGCGCTCGTCAACGAGCTCACGCATCCGCGCTACAACCACACGAAGACGTATCTCGTGCGCGTGGCGGGTCGCTGGAGCGAGGATAAACTGGCGACCTTGCGTTCGCCGCTGACGCTAGACGACGGCTACACGATCCGTCCGGTACCGGTGGAGGTGCTCGCGACGCATCTGGACAACACATGCGAGCTGAAGTTCGTGCTGAGCGAGGGACGCAAACGGCAGATCCGCAAGATGTGCTCGGCGGCGCATCTCGTGGTGATGTCCCTGAAGCGGGTTAAGGTCGGAGACTTCGAGCTACCGCGCGACCTCAAGCCCGGCGAGTGGCGCGATCTCACGGCGGCGGAGCTGGGTCAGCTCCGCCGATGAAAGATTGTGCATGAGAAAAGTAGTTTCTGCTGCGACATAATGTCGCGACAGAGTGTCTCACATCCTCAACAAGTGTGACATTTGATAGCCATTTGTGGGGTCTGTCTCCATAAAGTTGCCGCAAAGCTGAGACATGGCACAGATTTTGCTAATGACTTGTGTTGCCCATGGTGGGCGCAGAAAGTTGAGTAAATAAACATGGCAAAAGTGCTTGGAATTGATCTTGGAACGACCAACAGCTGCATGGCTGTGATGGAAGGTGGCGAGGCGACGGTCATCCCCAACAAGGAGGGGGCGCGCACGACGCCGTCGATTGTGGCATTCACGAAGACTGGTGAGATTCTCGTCGGTCAGGCGGCGAAGCGCCAGGCGGTGACGAACCCGAAGTCGACGATTTATTCCATCAAGCGTTTCATCGGGCGTCGGTTCAGCGAGATGACTGACGAGATCAAGATGGTGCCTTATGAGGTCGTGGCGGCGCCGAACGGCGATGCGGCTGTCAAGGTGAATGACAAGGTCTACACGGCGCAGGAGATTTCCGCGATGGTCCTTCGGAAGCTGAAGGAGGATGCGGAGTCGTTCCTGGGCGAGAAGATCACCGAGGCGGTGATCACGGTGCCGGCCTACTTCAATGATCAGCAGCGTCAGGCGACGAAGGACGCGGGCAAGATCGCTGGTCTTGATGTGAAGCGCATTGTGAACGAGCCGACGGCGGCGTCGCTCGCGTACGGGCTGGACAAGAAGAAGAACGAGAAGATCGCGGTCTACGACTTCGGCGGCGGCACGTTCGATATCTCGGTGCTGGACATCGGCGACGGAGTCTTCGAGGTGAAGGCGACGAACGGCGACACGCACCTTGGCGGCGATGACCTCGACCAGGCGATCATGAAGTGGATGATCGATGACTTCAAGGCTCAGCAGGGCATCGACCTCGGCAACGACATGATGGCGCTCCAGCGCCTGAAGGAGGAGGCCGAGAAGGCGAAGTGCGCGCTCTCGAGCGCGACGACCTACGACATCAACCTGCCGTTCATCACGGCGGACGCGACGGGCCCGAAGCACCTCACGGCGACGCTCACGAAGCAGAAGCTCGAGACGCTGACGATGGATCTCGTGAACCGCACCGCCGACCCGTGCCGCAAGTGCATGAGCGACGCGGAGCTCGCGACGGTTGACGAGGTGGTGCTTGTCGGTGGCCAGACGCGCATGCCGCTCATACAGGAGAAGGCGAAGAGCCTCTTCGGCAAGGAGCCGCACAAGGGCGTCAACCCCGACGAGGTGGTGGCGATGGGCGCG
>CACYCW010000098.1 GCA_902773015.1 uncultured bacterium | reverse complement strand
TCTTAGTGTCCAGTATTTGGCAAACGGGGTCGCTCGAAACCTTATTCGCCTTTGTTGAGAGTGTCCGTTATTATGGCAAACTGCGGGGGATATTCCAGCTGTATTGCCCCATTGACAAGGACGGGAAATAAGGGTACAATTACCGACAGTTGAAAACAGGTGAATTGATGAGAGAGTGGCATTTCGAGGACGAGACAGCCGAGTTCACATGGATCTGGGGGATTGTTCCGCCGGATCTCACGCGCGCGCGCGGCATTCAGACAAGCGAGCTCTTCGCGCGCATGGAGCAGCTGCTTGGCGAGCGCGGCATGACCTTCGCGAACGTCGTGCGGACGTGGTTCTACAATGACCACATCAACGACTGGTACGGCGAGTTCAACGCGGCGCGCACCAGTTTCTTCGAGTCCCGCCACGTGTTCGAGACCTTTCTCCCCGCCTCGACCGGCATCGGCCACCCCAACCCCTTCTCCGCAGCGCTCATCTCCGGCTTCTTCGCAATGCGGCCCAAGGACCCGTCGGCGCGCGCGGTGATCGTGTCGTCGCCACTGCAGACGGACGCGATGACCTACAAGTCGAGCTTCTCGCGCGCGGCGGAGACGGTGAGCGCTTCGGGTCGGCGGCTCTTCGTGAGCGGCACCGCGTCGATCCTTCCCGATTCAAGCGATGTCGCGCACATCGGCGACCCGGTGCGTCAGATCGACTGCGCGATGCGCGCGGCGCTCGCGATCGTCGAGTCGCGCGGCATGTCCGCGCGTGACGTCACTCGCGCAATCGTCTACCTGAAGGAGCCGTCCTATCACGAGCCCTGGCAGGACTGGCTGCGGAGCAAGGGTCTGCCGTCGGACTTCGCGACCGAGCTCGTCGCGGAGGTCTGCCGCCCCGAATGGCTCTTCGAGGTCGAACTCGATAGTTTCGCAAGAAGTTGAGGGGTTGAGAAGTCGAAGGGATGAGGGGCTGAGAAGTTTGAACTTGAGAGGCAAGAACAGGAAATGAAAGAAAAAGTCGAACAGGCGGTGCGCGACGGGCGAGTCGTCGCCATCATGAGAGGGATGGAACCCGAGACGTGTCTGCGGCTGGCCGAGGCCTATCTCGCGGGCGGCATCCGTGCCGTCGAGGTCACGTACGTGCAGACCGACCGTGCGCTCTGGGTGCGCACGACGGCGGCGATCCGGGCGATTGCGGAACGTTTCGGCGGCGAGCTGTGCGTCGGCGCGGGAACGGTGCTCAACTCGGAGCAGCTCGCGATGACGAGGGACGCCGGCGGCGAGTTCATCGTCACGCCCAACACGCGTCCGGCGCTCATCCGCGAATGCGTCGGGCTCGGTCTCGCGGCGATTCCCGGCGCGATGACGCCGAGCGAGGCGGTGGAGGCCTACGACTCGGGCGCGAGCTTCGTGAAGATTTTCCCGGCGGGCAGTCTCGGCCCGAGCTACGTCAAGGCGCTGCGCGCGCCGCTCGCCCACATCCCCTTTCTCGCCGTCGGCGGCATCACCCCCGACAACGCGGCGGAGTTCATGCGCGTCGGCTGCGTGGGCATCGGCGTGAGCGGGGCGCTGACGAACCGTGAACTGGTCGCGGCCGGCGCGTGGGACCGCATCACCGACGTCGCGAAAACGCTTGTGGAAAGGACACGCACATGACAATCGACATGACCCGACGCGGCTTCATCGGCGGCGTCACCGCCTTCTCGCTGCTCGGCGCAGACGCCGCGTCCAAATCGCGCGGCCCGATCAAGGCCGTCTACGAGAAAGGCTCGCGTGCGAGCGATTTCCTCGCCTGCCGGCGCCTCTACCTCGACATCTGCGGGCGCATCCCCACGCCACAGGAGGTCGAGGCCTACGTCGCCTCGAAGAAGAGCAGCAAGTACGAGAACCTCATCGACACCCTGCTCGACTCCGAGGACTACGCGGACTACTGGAGCATGCGCGGGTGCGACATGCTGCGCGTGAAGAGCGAATTCCCCATCAACCTCTGGCCCAACGCCGTCTACGTCTACCACCGCCGCATCCGCGACGCGATCAAGGCGGACGAGCCGTGGCCGGACTTCGCGCGTGCGCTGCTCTGCTCGCGCGGCAGCAACTTCCGCGTGCCCGAGTCGAACTTCTTCCGCGCGGCCGCGAGCCGCTCGCCCGAGGGGCTCTCCGAGGCGGCGACGATGACCTTCATCATGGATCCGACCCCGAAGTACGCGAAATACTTCTCGCGCGTCGCCATCAAGTTCACGAAGGAGTGGAAGGAGGAGATCGTCTACCTGAAGGACGGTCCGCGAGACCTCGTGCCCGAGGCGTTCATGGACGAACTCGAGGGGCCTCTCCGCTCCCAGTTCGTCGCCGCACCCGTGAAGCGCGTCCACTACTGGATCTACGATTCGATGCCGCGCCCGGCGGCGCTGACGGACATGACTGGCGCCTTCACGCGCGGCGGCTGCCGCCTGAAACCGCTTCTCCGACACGTCTTCCGCTCCTCCGCCTACCGCGCCGGTCCCGTGCGCGGCAAGTTCCCTCCGCGCCGTCTCGACGCCGAGGTGCTGGAGGACGCGATCTGCTCGATCACCGGCGCGACGCGCGACTTCACCTCGATCGCGCCAGAGCCCTTCTCGTTCCTGCCGCCGGAGCGCAAGTCGGTGCTCGTCGAGGACGGCTCGATCACGAGCGCGTTCATGTTGCTCTTCGGCCGCCCCGCCCGTGACACCGGCGCGCTCGAGGAGCGCAAGAACGACATCACCGCCAAGCAGCGGCTCTACCTCTACAACTCCAGCAAGCTCTGGGACGACCTCGGGCGCATCACCACGGACAAGGCGTTTCGCGCCAAGTCCCACGCCGCCCAGGTCGAGGAGCTCTACATGAAGTTCCTCTCGCGCTCGCCGGTCAAGGACGAGCTCGCGATCATCGACCCGGACGGGAAGGCGGAAATCCGCAACATCGCCTGGCATCTCCTCAACTCCTTCGAATTCCTCTACCGCATATGAGCACGGCAAAGAATACGACGGCATCGCGTCAGGTCGCAAAGAGCGTCATCGAGATCTGGCAGTGGGGCGGCCCCTGCCAGCTGGAGACCTTCGATCCAAAGCCCAGCGCGCCACATGACTACAACAACGGTCTCAAGTCGATCAAGACCAACGCCGGCTTCGAGATTCACGAGTGGCTACCGCAGCTCGCGAAGTGCGCCGACCTCTACTCGGTCATCCGCTCGATGACCCATAAGTTCTTCGGCCATGAGAAGGCGACGTACCTCATGCAGACCGGACACGTGCCTGGCATCGAGCCGATCACCTACCCCGCGCTCGGCGCCATCATCTCGTCCATGAAAATGAAGGACTACGACGGCGAGATCGCGCCATTCGTCATCCTCACCCAGGCGAAGGGACGCTTCTCGGAGGTCGGCTTTCTCGGCGACTTCTACGCGCCGCTCGTCACGGGCGGCAACCCGAACGCGAAGATATTCGAGGTGGACGGCATCGTGCCGCCGGGCGGCCTCACCACCGAACAGATCAACATGCGCTTCGAGAAGGCCCTTCTCTTCGACCACCTGCGCCTCCCGAAGCACGCGGCGTTCGATGCCGCCGGCGAGCAGGCCCGCCGCATCATCTGCGGCAAGGCGGCCGAGACATTCGACCTCTCGCGCGAGTCGAAGGAAACGCGAGAGCGATACGGCCGCACCTTCTTCGGCCAGCAGCTCCTCGCCGCGCGCCGCCTCGTTGAGTACGGCGTGCCCTACATCTCCATCAACTACAACGGCTGGGACTCGCACAAGCGCCACTTCGAGACGATGAAGCGTCCCACCGCCGAGATGGACCAGGCCGTCTCGGCCCTGCTCCTCGACCTCAAGGAGCGCAAGCTGCTCGACACCACCCTCGTCTGGATGAGCGGCGAGTTCGGGCGCGTGCCCAAGGTCGACCGCCAGCCACCGTGGAACGGCGGGCGCAACCACTTCCCGATCTGCTACTCGGCGCTCGTAGCCGGCGGCGGGTTCAAGGGCGGCCAGGTCGTCGGCGAGTCGGACGAGACGTCCGACCACGTCAAGGAGCGTCCGGTCACCCCGGTCGAATTCCTCGGCTCCATCTGCGAGCTCGCGGGCATCGATCCGGAGGGCCGCCTCCCCAACCCGAAGGGCATCGAGCTCAACGTGATGCCGCTTCCCCGCGGACGCGACGCCGGCCACGGCCGACTGGAGGAGATATATGTCTAAACTCTCCGCGACTGCGCTCGTTCTCGCCGCGCTCACCGCCGCCCCCGCGGCGCGCGCCCTGCCCGTTCCAGGCTACATCTACCCGAGCAGCCTCCAGGCGGGCACGAGCGCCCGTGTCATCGTCGGCGGCATGTACATGCGCAGCGTCTGCGGCGGCGTCGTCTCCGGCGGCGGCGTCAAGGTCTCGCGCGTCACCCAGGTGCCGAGCTTTCCCCGCGCGTCCGGCAAGACGCAAGTCAAGTGGGCGAAGGAGTGGTTCTATGACATCCTCGCCGGCGACTCCTCGGATCGCGAGCTGCCGCCCGAGGCCGTCTCGGCCGACACGGACTGGCCGAAATGCGACTGGTGGGAGCACCTCAACAAGCATGACGATCTCGAGCTCCAGATCATCTGCCGGTTCTGGTTCACCCCCGAGAACTATCCGCAGCCGACGCCCGCCCTCGACCAGCTGGTCATTCTCGACATCGATGTCGACGCAAACGCCAAGCCCGGCTGCCGCGAGCTCTTTGTCTACGACGGCACCTCAATGAGCGCGCCGCATCCGTTCTTCATAACCAAGGAGTCCCACGTCCTCGAGCCATTCCTCGTCGTGCCGACCAAGGAGCAGTCGAAGCTCGGGCGCCCCGCCGTGCTGCACCTGCCCTGCAACCTTCCCGTGCAGCGTCCGCCCGTCGCCCTCGACGGCCAGGTCTGGCCGGGCGAGACGGATGAGTTCAAGCTCGAGCTCAAGGGCGGAACTCGCTACACCTTCGAAATGGTCGCCCGCGAACTGCTGCCCTACCTCGGCGACGCCGTGCCCGGCTTCTTCAATCCCGTCATGAAGCTCTTCGACCCGGAGGGACGCGAGATCGCCTTCGCGGACGATTTCTTCTTCCTTCCCGACCCGATCCTCTCGTGCGTCGTTCCCGTCGATGGCGTCTACACGCTGCGCCTGCACGACAACCTCTACCGCGGCCGGCAGGACTTCGTCTACACCGTGCGCTGCTACGCCGACTCGCCGTACGGACACTCCTACAAGCCGCAGGAGCGCGCGTTCGTCTGCTATCCGCCGCCCGCGGCACACCAGCCCCCCGCCCCGAGCGAGGACTCGAAGGTAATGACCGGCGTCATCGACTGCCCCGGTCGCGTCATCCGCCACGACTTCCATGTCGACGAGCCAGTCACGATGGGCTTCGAGCTCTTCGCCCGCCGCATGGGCTCGCCGCTCGACGGGCGCGTCTGCCTGTACGGCCCGATCAACTCCTCCACCCCCGTCGGTGCCGCTCCCCTGCTTGCGGAATGGGATGACGTCGACAAGTTCCTCGCCGGCAGCATACCGCAGGCGATCTGCGACCCGGTCGGCTCGTGGACGTTCCTCGAGCCCGGTGACTACCGCGTCACCGTCACCGACCAGTACGGCCTCGGAGGGGCGGACTACAGCTACTCCCTGTGTCTCACGAAGCTTCTGCCCGACTTCGAGGTCTACGCAAAGAGCTCCGCCCTTCTCCTGCGCGGCAACGAGGCGTCCGTCGAGATCGTGGTCGTGCCACGCAATGGCTTCACCGGCGAGGTCACAATCGAGGGCAATGACGACTTCGACTGCGACTGCACCGTCGGCGAGAAATCCGAAGACAAGACCGTCACGTTCGTGCCGAAGAAGCGCGACTGGAAGGGTCTCAAGACCGCGCAGTTCTTCGCGAGCGCGACGGTCGGCCCCGACAAGAAGCGCATCGTCCGCCGCGTCACCCCAGCGGACTCGACGGAGCAGGCGTTCGCCTACACACACCTCCTGCCGGCCCGATCCTTCTTCTTCTACCGCCCCGAATAGTCGCATGCCCACGAATCAACAGCGAATGATCCGACGCGCTCCAGCAAGAGCGACCCCCTCCCCGAACCTGAGCGAGGAGAAACGCTCAATGGGCTGCCTCGTACCGGCAATCGTCCTTTTCCTGCTCATTGTCGGCGGCGGCTTCGTCGCCCATCGGTTCTTCGGCTTCGACTTCCGCAAGTTCCTGCCGCAGCCACGCCCCGATGTCGAGATCATCGATCCATCCAAGGACTTGAAGGACGAGCCCAAGACCGCTCCGAAGCCAGTCGAGGAAAAGCCAGTCGTCGAGGAGACCCCACCCGAGCCACCGCCCCCGCCGCCGCGCAAGACGCCCGCCCAGTTGAAGGCCGAGGCGGACGAGGCGCAGCGCGCGCTAGACCAGGAGATCGCCACTGCGCGACAGGCGAATGCGGCCCGCGCCCTCAAGGGCTTTGCCGGTGTGCGCTTCGGCGAGGCCGTCAAGGGCACGCCCATCTCGCTTGAGCTGCTACCCGAGGCCAAGGGCGACGAGAAAGGCGGATTCTCCTACCTGATGTTCGGACCTCGGCTCAAGAAGCCCTTCCGCAAATTCGGCGTTCAGCCGATGGTGCGCGTGACGCCGGCAACGCGGCGGATCTTCCGAATCGAGTTCTCCCAGACGATTGCGCGTGCGCCGGAATGGACCTACAACCCCGAGACCACCAATCTGGTCGCGATGCTGGAGCAGCATCTCGGATGCAAGGCATATTCGCTCGATCGCGAGCACTATCCCCTCGCCAACCACACGTTCGTCTTTCCGCTCGGCGAGACAACGGTCACGGTGGCCGAGCGCGGCGGCACGCAACTGCAACTGGTCTTCGAGCACGCCGGCCTCAAGGCCGACGCACGCACGGAGTCCGAGTCCGTCCGCAAGGAGGAACTCGCCGAGAAGGTGGACGCGAAGACACTCCGCTCCGACAAGTACCCCAACGGCGGCATGGTGAAGTTTGGACGCGCCAGAATGAAGGACGGCACGCCGCGGGCCTTCTGCGGCATCGTGTTCGGGAGCCTGCCGCCCTATGGCGCGCAGATCGCACCGCCGACGAGCGCAAGCGCACGCGGCGGCTTCTACATCGACTACCGCAAGTCGAAATGCAGCCCCTTCATGAGCTTCGATCACGGCAAGGCCGAGGTGAGCAGCGTCAATAACGCCGTCGTTTCGGTCAACCTCTACAGCGACGGACCGGACAACGGGCTCTCGGATGCGGAGTACTTCAGCCAGGTGCGCGGGGCTATCGAGCGCACCTATCGAACGAAGCCGGTGAAGACAGAAGGCGAGGGACCGATGCCGACCCTGACCTACGTCATAGCCGACCTCGCGATCACCCTTGCCCCGGATCCGCGCGGCGGCTTCAGCCTGTGCGCGGTCAACTCCGTACTGCAGCGCCTCTGGTAAGGCAAGGCCTAGCGATCGCCGTCCAGCGGCGGGATGAGCATATTCTCGGCAAGCTCGGCGCGCGGAAGGAATGGCGCCATGTCTTCGAGCGGCGCGGAAACCATCGATCCGTCCGCGAGCTTCTTCGACGCCGCCTTGGGGCCAAGCACCTCGAACGGATCGAGCATCACCTCGACCAGCACCGGCCCTTCCGTCGCGAAGATCTCGGGGAGGCGCGCATCCAGCTCCTGATTCGTCGAGAGGCGGAAATACTTCAGACCGTATGCCGCCGCCAGCTTCTCGAAGGATGGCAGCACCACACCCGACCCGGCCTCGGAGCCGACGAAGCGTCCCTCGAAGAACGCGCGCTGCGTGGTCTTGATCGAAAGGTACCCGCCGTTGTTGTAGACGAAGAGCTTCACCGGCAGGGCATAGGTGATGAGCGTCTGCAGCTCCTGCAGGTTCATCTGGATCGATCCGTCACCTTCGACGCACACCGTTGTGCGCCGTCCGTCCGCCGCAAACGCCGCGCCGATCGCGGCAGGCAGCCCGTAGCCCATCGACGCGCAGGCCTCGTTGGCGAACATCCGCATGCCCCTGCGAATCGGAATCGCCTGGAAGGTCGAGGTGTACGCTACGCCGTTCGCGGTGACGACCGTAAGCGGATCGGGCGCATGCCGCACTACCGCCTCAGGCAGCACGTAGCTGGAGACATAGTCCGTTCGCGCGCGATGCTCCGGCAGGATTACCGGGTAGCGCGCCTTCATCCGCCGGCAGTAGTCGAGCCAGTCCTCGCGCGGCGCAAGCGACGGCAGAGCCGCCTGCAGCGCCCGCAGGAACGCACCCGCATCGGCGCAGATCTTCACGTCCGGACGGAAGGTCGGCTTCTCAAGCTCGTTCGGGTCGATGTCGACCATCACCTTCGTCGCCGCGCGCGCAACCGTCTCGTAGGCATACCCGCAGATACGGATGCCCATGCGCGTGCCCAGCACCAGGAAGAGGTCGCTGTTCTGCATGATGAGATTCGCCGGACGCTCGCCGAGGATGCCGGGGCGACCGAAGAAGAGCGGATGGTCCGAAGGGATGAGGTCAATGCCCGAGATCGAGGTCAGCACGGGAATGTTCAGTGCCTCGGCGACCTCGAGGAAGAGTCCCTCGGCATGCGCATTGTGAACGCCGGATCCCACGATGACCGCCGGCCGGCGCGCTGACTTGAGCGCCTCAACGGCGGTCGCCATCTGCGCGGCATCCGGCTCCGCAATTCCTTCGCCCACCGCCATTTCACTCTTAACTTCTAACTCTTCACTCCCCACTGCCATCGGCGCCGCCTGGATGTCTAGTGGCACGTCGAGCCATACCGGTCCTGGGCGCCCCTCCTGGCAGGTTCGCCAAGCCGTCTCCAGCGCCTCCGGCACCTCCTCGACACTCATCACCGTGCGCGCGAGCTTAGTCATCGGCCGCACCGCATCGACGATGTTGTACTCCTGATCGCCAAGCTGGCGGAGCTTCAGGTCGGGACACGCCGTGATCATCGTGGCGCGCTTGATCTGCCCCGAGATAACCACCATCGGAACCGAGTCAAGCCAGGCGCCCATCACGCCGGTGAGGGCGTTCGTGCCGCCGGGACCGGTCGTCACGCTCACCACTCCGGGCTGTCCCGAGAGACGGGCGTAGCCTTCGGCGGCCATCGCCGCGGCCTGCTCGTGCAGGGTGCAGACGTAGCGGATGCGCCGCTCGAGACCGAGCGCGTCGTTGAGATGCATCGCCCCACCGCCCGTGACGAGAAACACGTGTCGCACGCCCTTGTCGGCGAGGGTCTTCCAGATGTAGTCGGCGACTCTCATTTCCTGCAGAACTCCCGTATGACCCGGATCATGTAATCGAGTCGCGCCTCGCCCATTCCCGGATAGAGACCGATCCATAGCGAATCATTCATGATGGTGTCGGTGTTGTCAAGCGATCCAGCGACGCGGTAGTCGACGCCCTCGACAAGCGCATCGAAGCACGGATGGCGCAGGATGTTGCCAGCGAAGAGATTGCGCGTCTGGATGCGACGTGACTCGAGGTGCTGGGCGAGATCGTTGCGAGAGAAGCCCGCGTCGGGTCGCACCGTCATGAGGAAACCGAACCACGAGGGATCGGCCTCGGGATGGCAACTGAAGTAGCGCAGCGTCGTCACGTCCCTCAGCCCCTCGCGCAATCGGGCGAAGTTCGCCTTGCGACGCTCGACGAACGAGGGGAACTTCTCGAGCTGGGCGCAGCCGACGGCGGCCTGCAGGTCGGTCGCCTTCAGGTTGTAGCCGAAATGGGAGTAGACGTACTTGTGGTCGTAGCCGAGCGGCAGCCGACCGAACTGCTTCGTGAAGCGACATCCGCACGTGTTGTCCCTGCCGGACTCGCACCAGCAGTCGCGTCCCCAGTCGCGAAGCGAGAGCGCGATCTTGCGCAAGAGAGGATTGTCGGTGTAGACCGCGCCGCCTTCCCCCATCGTCATGTGGTGGGGCGGGTAGAAGCTGGAGGTGCCGAGATCGCCCCAGGTGCCCGTGAAGCGCCCCGCGAAGCGGCTGCCGAGCGCATCACAGTTGTCCTCGACAAGCCACAGGCCGTGGCGATCGCAGAACGCCTTCACCGCGCGCACGTCGAACGGATTGCCGAGCGTATGGGCAAGCATCACCGCCTTCGTCCTCGGCGACAGCGCCGCCTCGAGCCGCGCGACGTCGATGTTCGCCGTGTCGAGGTCGACGTCAACGAACACCGGCACGGCACCGTACTGGATGACAGGCGCGATCGTCGTGGGAAACGCGGCGGCGACGGTGATCACCTCATCTCCGCGCTTCACTTGCCGATCACCGAGCAACGGCGAGGTGAGCGTCATGAACGCGAGCAGGTTCGCGGACGATCCGCTGTTCACGAGGAGCGCGGAACGCACGCCAAGGTAGTCGGCTAGCCCCTTCTCGAACCGGCGAGACCAGCGCCCGTACGTGAGCCAGAACTCAAGCGTCGCGTCGGCGAGATTCTCCATCTCACGCTCGTCGAAGACCCGTCCGGCGTAGTTGACGCGCGTCTCGCCCGGCACGAACGCGGCATCCACAGCCGGACGATGCACGAGACTATAGTACTCGGCGACCTTCTCGAGGATATCCTTCTTCAGCTCATCGGCATTCATCTGTCGTATTCCATGATTTGCTGCCGCGTGAACGTCGCGGCGTCCGCCCCAGTGGCGACCGCGTCATACCAGGCCACGGTCGCGGCGACTGTAGTCGAAAAATCCCAGCGCGGCGTCCAGCCGAGGACCTCGCGCGCCTTCGTGACGTCCAGGTTGAGAAGCCCGGCCTCGTGCACGGCGGTCGGGTCGCTGCGATCCGTCCACTCGCCTGGATGGTTCCGCAGTATCTCCGTGACAAGATCGCGCACCGAGCGGTTCGCCGCAGGGTCGGGGCCGAAATTGAACCCAGACGCGAAGTCGGCGAACCGCGTGCGCGACGCAAGAGCGGCGCCAAGCGCGAGATAGCCGCCGAGCGGCTCGAGGACGTGCTGCCATGGACGCGTCGAACCAGGATTGCGCACGGAAATCGCCTCGCCGCGGCCGAGTGCGCGCATGGCATCGGGCACGATGCGATCCAGCGCCCAGTCACCGCCGCCGATCACATTGCCGGCGCGCGCCGATGCGACCCACACCGACCTCTTCGGGTCGTTGAAGAAACTGCGTCGGTAGCTCGCGATCACAATCTCGCACGCGCCCTTCGACGCGCTGTAGGGATCGTAGCCGCCGAACGGGTCCGTCTCGCGATATGCCCGTCCGCTCTCGTTGTTCTCGTAGACCTTGTCGGTCGTGATGCAGACAACGGAGCAGGGGCTCGGCGGGTCGAGCCGCCTCACGGCATCGAGCAGGTGAACCGTGCCCATCACGTTCGTGTCGAACGTCTCGACCGGCTCACGGTAGGAGAGCCTGACAAGCGGCTGTGCCGCAAGGTGAAAGACGAAATCCGGCCGCGCCGCGGCGACCGCACGCACCAGCCCTTCGCGATCGCGGATGTCGCCGATCGCGTGAGAGGCAATCCGCCCGGCGAGTCCAAGCTGGTCGAAGAGCGACGAATCGGTCGACGGCTCAAGCGCGTAGCCATGTACCTCGGCACCGAGCGCGAGCAGCCATTCGCAGAGCCACGAGCCCTTGAACCCCGTGTGCCCGGTCACGAAAACGCGCTTGCCTGAGTATATCGCATTCCCTCTCATCTCGCTCCTCCGGTCGGGCGCCCAGCACCCTTTTCCCCCTTGCGCGACTTGAACCAGTTCCTGATCCTGCGCATCAGGCGCCCGCGGCAGCGAATCCGCCCGTAGATGCGATCGCCAAGCGCCCGATCTCCGAGGACGATGTGAGTCTCGGGACGGAAGAACGGACCGCGCACGTAGTCGACACCTGGCGAGAGCTCCCGCTCCTCGACCTCCGTCGCGTCCTTCACATGCTCGATCACGAGCAGGTCGACACCCGCACCGAGTTTCTCCCTTAGTCGCCGCGCAGCTTCTGCCACTGCGGCGGCATCAAGCGACTCCCAGATCGTATGATAGATGAGCAGCGCGTGTCGCGCGGCGCGAACGGTCGCGTAGAAACGCGCGATGCGCCGGTCAAAGCGCGCTCGCACCTCGGCATACGACTCGGCCGGCGGCACGCCTGCCGGGAAGTCGTGGTAGATGAGCATCTTTGTCGCATCATCACGGTAGTAGTCGTGCACTGGATCGTCGTCAGGACCGTGGCGATTCAGCACGGGCACAAGACGATCAATCGGCATGAAGCCGGCGAAATCACGGCAGATGAGATCGACGTGGTTGGCGAACCCGTTCGGATCCCCTCCAATCCAGTCGAGCGGGCCCGACATCGCCCGCAGACCATGCCGGATCATGTACATCGCCGTGCCGCAGTAGTGACCAATCGCGAAGACGGAATCGTATCGTATCTTTCTCATCGCCAGCTCTTCATCAGTTCCACCGCCTCGCCCACGGCGCGTCACCGCTCTTCCACAGCCGGTTCAGGAGCTCGTACTCCCGCGACGTGTCCATGCACTGCCAGAACCCCTCATGACGGTAGACGGTCATGTCGCCGTTGAGAGCCGCCTGCTGCATCGGCGCCTGCTCGAAGAAGAGGTCCTTGTCGGCCGTCAGGTACTTTGTGACGAACCGCCGGTCGACGACCATGAACCCGCCGTTGATGTACTTCACCGACTTGACCGGCTTCTCATCGAAACGGACGATCCGGTCGCCATCCATCACCATCTCGCCGAAACGGGCGGACGGGTGGACGGCCGAGACCGTAATGAGGCGCTTGGTCTTCCGATGGAGCGCAAGCGTCGCGGCGATGTCCACATCGGCGACACCATCCCCATAGGTGAGGAAGAACTCACGATCCGTCGGCTTGAGGTACTTCGCCGCGCGCGCAACGCGTCCGCCGGTCATCGTCTCCAGGCCAGTGCCGACGAGCGTCACCTCCCAATCCGACTCGGGTACGTCCTCGTGGAAGCGCACCGTCGGGTCATGGCCAAGCGTGATCGTCGCGTCACTCGTGCGCAGGTGGTAGTTCATGAAGTAATCGACAAACGCCTCGCGCTTGTAGCCGAGGCATAGAATGAACCGACGGCAACCGAACGCCGCATACGTCTTCATGATATGCCAGACGATCGGCTGCTCGCCAATCGGCACCATGGGCTTGGGCAGAAGCTCCGTCACATCCCTGAGGCGCGTGCCCTTGCCGCCGCAGAGGATCATCACCGGTGGCAGGCTCTTCGTCTTGCGTTTCATCGCTTAACCCTTTCCCCAGCGAAGACGCTGGCTTGCTTCAACAGGATCTCAGCCATCCGAAAACGTTCGGCTCGCGTGATGCAATAGGCAAGGCGCGCCAGACGCGCACGCCGCCGGAGCGACCGCCGCGTAGCACCGGGATAGCACCCCTCGCCTTCGCCGCCGTCGCGCCCGTCGAGAGCCTGCGTGATGCGCACGAACGTCTCCATCTCGTCTGGGAAAACCGCCGCATCAAACGGGTCGGTCGGCACGTACGGATCAAGACGGTCAGGGCGGACGATCCGAACGTCGACCCCGCAGACGAGCGCCTCGTCCAGTAGAGAGGAATTGGCGTCAAACGAGTAGAGGACACGCGTCCGCCTCAGGAGTTCCGCGAGTTCCTCGCGGTGCGCCGGCCAGTCGCGCGTAATCTTCACGGCACCCGCCTCCTCGGGGATGTCACGGCACTTGCCGCCCTTGTACACGAAAGTGCAGATGGTATCGCGTACGACCTGAGGATCGGCAAAGAAGAGCGATCGATCAACAGAATCGAAGCGAAGACGCGGCACGCCGGAGAGGTATTCGGGACTCCACGTGAACACCGCCTCACCAGACGCGTACGTGCGACCGCCACCGAGAAGCCCCGGCACATTGAGCACCCAGCGCGCCACCTTGCGGAACCCAAGCGGATTGCCCCACACGATCTCCGGATAGACCGCGATGTCGTCCACACGGGCCGCGGCATCGAGCTCCCAGGGCCGCGCGTCCGTGCGGGACGGATCGTCGGGATGCACCCAGTCGAACACGCGCGCCGCGAACCCGCGCCGCCGCAATTCATCCCGAAGCGCGTAGAGCATCCGGTTGCCGGCGCTGCTCGTCTTGCCAGGGGCGCAGATGAAATAGCCGGCGCTCAACGAAACCTCCTCGAGATTCTCAGGAACGGGATCTTGTCGAAGAGGCGCACCTCCGTCTCGCGCTCGTCAGCCGTCACTTTCAGGATCGGCATTCCCCAGAGACGCACCCGACGCACCGTCTCGCGGCAAAGTTCCCACTCCGCGTAAAGCTCGGGACAGTTCACCCGCGCCCACGCGCGCACCCGTCGGTCCGCCGCCATGAGCTGCCGCTTGCGCACGACCGATGTGTTCCCGTCGTGCCACCGGTAGTCGATGAGCGCCTCCTGCAGGTTATGGAAGACCGTGTGCGGCAGGAGCCGCAGCCAGAGCATGTAGTCCTCCACCGGAAAGTACTCCGCCTCATAACGGACGCCGGTGGCCTCCAGCGTCGACTTGCGGATCATCGACGCCGGGTGCCAGAGCGTCGGGCCGCCCATCATGCGCCACTTGATCTCGTGATCCTCCTCGGGATAGGTGTTGACCGCCCCGTTTGCGGTGATGCGCGTCCATCCCGAGACGACACCGCACTCCGGATGCGCGTCCAGGTAGGCAACCTCCTTCGCGAACCGCTCCGGCAGGCATACGTCATCGTGATCGAAGATCGCGAGATACTCGCCCTTCGCCTCATCGAGAAGCCTGTTGCGCGCGGCCGAGATGCCCATGTTCCGCTCGTTCTTCAGATAGACGATGCGCGGATCGTCATAGCTCCGCACCACCTGCTCCCGATCGTCCTCAGGACAGTCATCGAGAAGAAGGAACTCGAAGTCGGCGAATGTCTGCGCGAGAACGCTCTCGATCGCCGCGCGAAGGTATCGCTCGTCAGTCCTGTAGATCGGCGTCAATACGGAGATTTTCATGGATCTTTAGTCCTCCACCTCGTCCTCTCTCAGAACCAGAAGGGGCGGTCGATCGGCAGAAGCCCCTTCTCGCGCAGCTTCTTCTCCAGCTTGCGATGCAGACGGTATTGCTGTTTCGTCCACCAGTACGCCAGGGCACCGCCCGTGCCGAAGCGACGATTTCGCTTGCCCTCGGCCGCCATGGCGAAGCGGCGCTTCTCCTCTTCCGTGCGCATGTCGGGAACACGCACGTGCGTCACGAGGTAACGGATGAGCCCCTCGCGGTCGAACGTGTGCGAAACGAGCCCGTACTCAAGTTGCCGGATGGCGTCCCCAAGCGTGATGACACCCGGCGCAATCTCGGTCTCCACGGGCACCGCAGGCCCGTCAGTGTGGTAGACATAGAGAAGATCAATTGCCACGCCGGAGAACTTATCTGCGAGAATCTGGTGCGCGCGCAAAACATCCTCATCCGGCACGCGCTTGCGTACCGGATGCTCGACGAACATGGCAAGCGCACGGCGAGCCTGGCGAAGCGACTCCAGGAGCCGCGCGATACGCCGATCGTACTTCGCCACGACCGCACCGTAGGTCTCGCCGATGTCGCTGTCGTGGTGGAAGTCATGCCCGAAGACGAAGCCTGTCCGACGATTCGCGTACGCCCGGTTGATCGTGCCCGTGCCGCGACGGACGTCGACAAGCTCCATCTCGTCACGCACGAGCCAGTCGCGGAAATCCGCCGCGATCATCGCTGCGCTCTGCACAACGCCCGGCGAACCGATCCAGTCCATTGGATACGAGGCGTACTGCAGCCGAGCGGCCCGAAGCGCCTGCGAGCAGCCGCACCCGAAACCCATGCTGAAGGCGATGTCGTATTCCCTCATGACCGTTCTCCACCGATCAGAACCACAGGGCCTTCTCCCGCGGCAACACACCCTTCTTCTGCAGAATGGCGTCCAGATGACGATACAGTTTATATTCGATCTCGTTCAACTTGCGGCGGAACGGATTCCGCTCGCCCGCAAAACGCCGATGCTTCTCCGCGGCCTTTGTCGCGGCATAGGCCGCCTTCTCCTCGTCACTGCGCGGGTCTGTGACCGTCGCATGCACCTGCAGCCACGCGGCAATCGAGCCATAGTCGATCTCATGCCAGATCTCGCCGTTCACAATCTGGCGATAGTCGCGGGCGACAGCCGTTATGCCCGGCGCGATCGGACAATCAGCAGTCGGCTCCTCTCCCTGGAAGAAGTAGACGAGTTCGAACGCGACACCAGGGAACTTCTCCTCGAGAATACGCTTCGTCTCAATCAGATCCGCATCGGCGGCGATTGGGTTGATCGGACGCTCCACATAGGCAACGAGCACGCGCTTCGCCGCGCGAACGTGCGCCATCAGCCGCTCGATGCGACGACGATGCTTCTCAACCGTCGGCTCGTACGCCTCGTCGAAGGTGAGAAAGCTCGAGAACTCGTGCGGAAAGCCGAATCGAGTCCGCCGACTGCGGTAGATGCGGTTGCCGAAACGCCCGGCGCGGATGTCCACAAGCTCAAGGTCATCCCGCTCGAGCCAGCCGGCGAAGTCGCTCGCGATCATCCGCGCGCTCGCGACGATCCCCGGCGAGCCGGTCCAGTCAAGCGGATACGAGGCGAACTGTAGACCTGCCTTACGGAGCGCCCGTGAGCATCCGCAGGAAAATCCCAGGCTGAAGGCCATGTCATAGTTCTGCATATTCACCCATATTATATCAAATTATTCCAAGCGAGAGCTTGATGTGCAGCCATCCGTCCTCCATCGCGACGAGCGGGGAACGGCGGCGCAGCGCCTTACGTGCGTAGATTCGCGGCGGGCGCACGGGATCAGCAGCGATGACCGGCTGCTCTTCGGCAGAACGGATCACCTCGATCACCTGGTCCCAGAAGTTGTAGCGCTCGAGGATTCGCCGCTTCGCCTCCAGGACGGCCTCGCGCCGCCTTGCGTACTCGTTGGCCGCGAGCGCGTCCTTGACGATGCGAATCGCCTTCACCGGGTCGTTGATCGGAATGCGAATGAGGCTGTCCTTGGGGAAGACCTCGAAGATCGCCGGGTCACCGGCGTAAAACGGAAGGCACTCGCAGAGAAAGGCGTCAGCCAGCTTCTCGGTCCAGTGGTGGGCGCCGATGTGGTTCTCCACCGCGACATGATAGCGGTAGGGGTCCAGGGCCTCGTACTTGCGTTCAAGGGGACGCACCCCCTTGCCGTACCAGTCGAATCCGGGGATCGCCGCTGCGAGTGCCGAGACGAGATCGAATCGTGCGCGGTGCTGCGTGCGGCGCATCCGCTTCGCGGAGCAGACGGCCGAGATCTCGCGCGTCTTCTCCGGGCTCCGCGCAAGCTCCTCTCGCGTGTGGCCGCAGAACCAGTGGTAGTAGCCGCGCCCGAGGTGGTAGTGGGGGTGGTGCTCGGCCTCGGGGGGACGGTTGGAGAGGAGATGGCCGAACTGCCGCGTGTACGCCCGCGAATAGCGTTTAACCGAAATCGGCTCCCAGGTCGCAAGGATGGTGTGCTCTCTGGGACAGGCGAGTGGTTCAAAGCCATCCCGGAAAGTGCCGCGATCATCCGCCGGCAACTCGTCGTAGACGACCAGCCAGTCGTAGTCGGCGCAAGTCGGGTCATCGGTGAACACGAAACCCGGCCTCCACTCGTATGCGCCCGATCCGGGCACGGAATGATTGCCCAGGACCTTGACCTTCATTTCCATTCGTTGACTGCGGCGATGACCTCCGACACCTCGTCATCAGTCATCACCGGCGAGATCGGCAGGGAGATGATCGTATCATGGATGACCTCGGTGATCGGCAGGGAGAGCGCGTGCCACTCGGTGTAGGCCGGCTGCCGATGGGGCGGAATCGGGTAGTGAATCACCGTCTGGATGCCGCACTCGGTGAGATGGGCCTGGAACGCGTCGCGCTGGGCGGCCCTGACCGGGAAGACATGCCAGACGTTCGAGAGATGTCGATTGCCATCGACTGCTGCAGAAGGCTGCCGATCCTGGCGCACAGGCAGTGTGATCGCCGGGTTGGTGATCTCACGGCAGTAGCGCGCGGCTATCTCGTCGCGGCGCGCGTTGTCGGCGTCGAGGTAGGGCAGCTTCACCCGCAGCCACGCCGCCTGCACCTCGTCCAATCGCGAGTTGGTGCCGCGATAGGGAAAGTGGTACTTCACGTCGCTTCCGTAATTGCGCAGCGCCCGTATCCGCGTTGCGAGCTCGTCATCGTTCGTCGTCACCGCTCCGCCGTCGCCGAGACACCCGAGATTCTTGCCCGGGTAGAACGAGAAGCCCGCCGCGTCGCCGAGATTGCCGGCGCGACGCCCGTCGTGCCGCGCACCATGGGCCTGGGCGCAGTCTTCGATGACCTTGAGCGCGTGCTTCGCGGCAATCGCGCCAATCGCCGCCATCTCACAGGTGCGCCCGTAGAGGTGAACGACCATGATCGCCTTCGTGCGCGGCGTGATCTTCTCCTCGATCTTCGCCGGATCAATGAGATACGTCGCAGGGTCAGGCTCAACCAGAATCGGCGTCGCCCCATTGGCGCTGATGGAGATGAGGGATGCAATATAGGTGTTGGCCGGGGCGATGATCTCATCGCCGGGGCCGAATCCGTAGGCGCGGATGATGAGCTTCAGCGCATCCAGTCCGTTGGCACAGCCGATCGCATGACGGGTGCCGCAGTAGGCGGCGAACTCGCGCTCGAACGCCTCGCATTCCTTGCCGAGAAGATACCAGCCGCTGTCCAGCACCCGCTTCACCGCCGCGTCCATCTCGGCACGGTGCCGCTCGTTAATCGCCTTGAGGTCGAGAAATCTGATCATGCGCCTCGAGTGCTCCTTTTCCAGGTGAGAAAATCATCATAGTCCCTGATGTAATCGGCGTTGTCGTAGGGAAGCGACGCCAGCACCAGGAGAATGCAATCTGGCGAGTGGCTGAACTGCTCGCCCCAGCAGCCCGCCGGCAGATGGAGCCCCTTCGAGGGCGTGTCCAGCACGATTTCGTCTCGTCTCTCGCCGTCATCCACCGCGACGCGCAGCTCGCCGCGAATGGCGATCAGGAACTGCTCGCACTTCTTGTGCGCGTGCTCGCCGCGCACGCTCCCCATGGGAACGGTATAGGTGTAGAAGATGCGCTGGCACCCGAACGGCAGTTCGCGTGCGATTTCGAGCACATTGAGCGCACCGCGGTCGTCCTCGAAGTGAGGAATCTCATACAGCACCGCACCGCTCGGATAGGGCGTTGACTTCATTTGTGCATATTATACCAAAATTTCCTCAGGTCGCACCGCTCAATCCTCAAACATGGAGGCGGGGATGAAGCACGAGGCGAGGGCGTGGTCGCGAACGGTGCGCACGGTTACGCGGATGTCGCGCCCCTTGAACGCCTTGAACGCCTCCTTCCAGGCCCCTTCGAGCCGCACGGTGATCGTGCCAGAATCGGCGAGATAGCCCGTCACGACCATCTCCTTCGGCGCATAGCGGATGCCCGTGCCCAGCGCCTTCGAGACGGCCTCCTTCGCGCACCAGAAGCGGATGACCGCCTGCGAGGCGTTTGCGGCCTGGGCCGCGATCTCGAGCTCGTCCGGCGTGAAGACGCCCGTAGTGAACTCGTCCGAGAGGTCGCGCAGCACGGACTCGGCATCCACCCCCACCCGTGCGTTCGCCGCAGCGATGGCAACGACGAACTGCGAGGTGTGGGCGATCGCGATGTCCAGCTTGGTGGAGAGGTAGTCGTTCCACGCGCCAAGCGCATGGGGCTTGCCGGAATCGTCCGCCCAGATGCGGATGTCGGCATCGCTCCAGCGCGCCTGGTAGAAGTCCTTCAGAAAGCGCCGCACCGCCTCCTTCGCCGCGACGCGACCGAAGAGCCACTCGGTACGGCGCGAGGTGGAGCCGGTCATCTCCGCGAACGCACGCCGCTCATCGGCGTCAAGGATGACGTGCGAGAGCGTCCGGAGCCAGAGCTCCTCGTTGCGCTCGAAGAGCGGATATGGGACATCGGTGACGAACGCCGAGGCGATGTCCGTCGACGGGTCGCCGAGGAGATCCGGGGCGAGCGGCTCAGTGAGGAAACTCACGGCTGGCTGGAGTACAAGTTCGCGGTACTCGGCCGGCACGCGCTCGGTGAGTTCCTCCCAGCCCGAGACGTCGATAAGCTCATTGCCGTTGCCGTCCGTCACCGTGATGTCGCAGACGTGGCTCTTGGGCGTCACGCCAGTGAGCCGCATGTAGCACTTGAGTCCCGCGTCCTCCTCGGGCATCGTCGAGGTGAACGAGAGCCGACGCAGACGGAACGGGAAGGAGAACGCGCCGGCGAAGCGCTCGTGGCTGCGCCAGAGGGCGAACCCGCTGACGACGCTCTCGAGGAGCAGAGGATTCACCGCCCACAGCGGGAATCGCGTGAACGAGACATTCCCGGCGAGCGGCGGCACGCCGACCTCGTAGTCTATGCCCGACTCGCTCCAGGTCTCGACGAATCGGATGCCCCGCAGACGTCGTCCGCTGCAGAGACGGGAGGGATAGATGTCGCGACCCGACCAGTGGACGCTCCGCGGCTTCGAAAGGGGCGCGACGGCGACTGGCCGCGGCGCGGGCACCTCGTCCGCCAGCACAACCGTCGCTTCCATGACAGGGCTTGTGTAGGCGCTGTCGGGCGAGTCGTCGCGAATACGGACCCTGACGGCCGATTCACGCTGGTTTCCGGAGGCGATGCGCTCGGCGCGCACGAAGAGCCGCAGCTCCCCCTTCTCGAACGAGACGCGACGGCGGCAGCAGAGGTCGTCGATGCGGAGGAGCGAGCGGTTCGGCACGATCGTCGCGGCGACTTCGGCCATGATCTCAGCGCCGACGGGAAGCGTCAGCAGGACGAGTCCCTTGAGATTCGGGTCGGAGTAGCTCATCTGGCTCGTGCCGAGGGCGCAGTCGCCGATGAACGGCAGGTCGGACAGCCGGAAGGTCTTGGCGATCTCGACGGAGACGCCGGGGCTGGACGAGAGCGTGTCGGCGTCGGAGACGAGCGGATTCATCGCGCCGAAGTCGAACTGGCGCTGGCGACGCGCACGCTGGGCGATTGCGGCGGCGCGGGCGACCGCGCGCGCACCGCGGCCCTTCGGGGCGACGAGCGCGGAGGCTCCCTGGAGCACGGCCTCGCCGGAGAGGAGCGTGAGACGCGGAAACGACCGCGAGAGCCTCATCTCGACATTGCGACGGACCTCAAGAGAGATCGCCGAGTCGAAGTCAAGCCGGCGCGCCCGTCGCCTCTCGAAGCTGCGCGAGAGATCCGGCCGCGCGCCGAGCGCCGCGAGCTGGCCGAGCGCATGCTGCAGCTGAAGGACGCTCCGCCGGTGAATCGAGTCGAGCGCAATCGCCGCGTGATCGGTGCCCGCGAGCGTGTCGGCGATCGCCGCGGTCATGAGTCCGCGCGGCCCCACCTCAAGGAAAACGCGATAGCCATCGGCATGCATCCGCCGCACAGTCTCCTCGAAGCGCACCGGCTTCGCCCACCGGCCAGCGACGTCGTCGCGCGCGGCACGAATGTGCGTTGGCAGACGATCCGCCGTCGCGCACGAGTAGACGTCGCAAGTCGGCCGGTACTTCATCCAGCCCGCCACGAACTTGTGGATCACCGGCACGAGCGACTTGCAGAGGGGCGTGTTGAACGGACGGTCGAGCGCGAGCTTCATGACGCGCAGCCCGCCGGCCGCGAAAGCGGCCGTCGCCTCGGCCTCGAAGTCCTTCACGACGGCATAGGTGCGCTGGCGCGGCGAGAAATCGACGACTCGCATGACCTTGTCCGCCGGCAGCGCCGCGACGGCGGTGTCGAAGTCATCCGGACGTCGCGTCAGCGCAGTGAGCATCGCGACCTCGGGGAATCCCCCGTTGTTAACGGCCTTGTGGACGATGCGGTAGATGTCGCTGATGACGCGCACGCGCTCGGGGCGCGGCGGCGCCTCACCGGCCGCTCCGGAGTTCATCATCGCCGCGAGGTCGCCGCCGGCGAAGCCGACGACGCCGTCCGCCCGCACGCCAAGCCGCGCCATGAGACGCGTCAGCGCCATCCCGCTTGCGTAGGTGGCGACGAGCGCCTGCGCATACGCGCCGGAGCGGAAGATGTCCGCGTCGTGACGGTAGTAGGGCGCCGGGGGGAAGATGAAGGAGGACGGGGTGAACTCGGCATCCCCCGCGAGCGCCTCCTCGAGCTCGTCGAAAGCGCCGCGACACTCGGGGTTCTCGATGACGAGGTCGCGCAGCATGTCGGGATAGAAGCTCATCACGCCCGGATAGACGAACGCCAGCCGTCCGCGCCCCTCGCCGAGCAGCGGCTCTCGGAAGTAGTACGTGCCGCTCCTGTCGCGGAGACGCGACACACCGGCGGCGAGGCGTCCGCAGGCGGAGACGAGGCGCGCGCGCAGCGAGGGGATGTCCGTCGCGATGACGGCGAGGGCGCTCGTTCCATGGGCGAGCGCACACGTGTAGGCGACATCGACGAGGGATACGTCGGGAACCCGGTCAAGAAAGGCGATGAGGCGCGTCACCTCCGTGACAAGAGCTCCCTCGCTTGCCGCGCGCACGATCACGAGCTCGCTCACAGCCGATCCTCCGGTTCCTCCTCGAGGATGACGACGGCGCTGCGGCCCGCGCCCGGCATGCCGCCGATTGGGTTCACGGCGTCAAAGTTCGCTCCGAGGACGGCCGCACGACGCGGGTTCGCGCTGTCGCCAGTGATCCACGGCCGCTCCGCGTCGAGAAGATAGGCGCTGGAGGCGAGATTCGAGAGACGCTCGTCGGCGCGCGCGACCGGCACCTGCGGCGGTAGCACGCGCGCATGGAGCGCAAGCGCCGCCTTGGCGATGCCGGCCGCCATCGAACTGCGCAGCGTATGGCCGATGTTACCCTTCACGGACCCGACGCCGACGAGCGGCATCCCAGGCTTGTGCTCGCCCCAGAGTCTCTGGATGGCCTCGAGTTCGCGCGACTCCGCCGCCTTGATGCCTGAACCGTCCGCCTCGATGAGCCCGATGGTGCGCACCGGCACATCGGCGCGCGCCAGCGCTTCGGCGAGGATCGCCGATGGATCATCCTCGGGGTTGTGACCGATCGCGACAGTGCGGATGAGCGCATAGACGTGGTCGCGATCACGCAGCGCGTCCGCCCGACGCTTGAGCACGAAGAACGCACCACCCTCGCCGGGGATCGTACCGTCCTGCTCGCCCGCGAACGGGGTGAGCTCGTGACGCCGCGAGAACGGCACCTCGCCGGATAGCCCTTCGATGTAGGCACGACTGAGTGGCGGGTTGACCGTGCCGGCGAGCGCGATGTCGACGCGCCCGGAGGCGAGGTCGTCAATCGCCGACAGGAGCGTCGCCGCGCCGGTGAGGATGCCAGCGTCCATCGTCGTCGCCGCGCCGGAGAACGCGCATTC
This sequence comes from uncultured bacterium, assembly GCA_902773015.1. Classification (GTDB taxonomy): domain Bacteria; phylum Verrucomicrobiota; class Kiritimatiellia; order RFP12; family UBA1067; genus UBA1067. Next base: position 4,277 of record CACYCW010000098.1, on the reverse strand, counting down.
GCGCGCGATCCACGAGGCGAAGCGGTAGCCGGCGCCGAGCAGGAACGATGCGGCGTCCGGCGCGGGCAGCGAGTCGACGAGCTTCGCCTTCACCGCGTCAAGCGCCTCCTCGGGCGCGTTGGGGAAGAACCGACGAATCGTGTCCAGCGTCTGGTCGAGAAAGGACGTGTGCTGCAGCCAGTTCACGGTCGAGGCGTTGAACGGCGGCGCATAGCCGACGCGAACCGAGCCGCGCACCTGGTCGGACGCATGAGGCTTCACGGCGGCATCGGCGAGGGCGTCAAGCGCGAGCTGGGTCGCGAAATAGAGGTCCTGGTTCTCCCCGGCGTTGACCTGCCGCGGGAAGTCCTGCATCGAAGGGACGCATGAGTAGAGATCGCCGAGCTGTCCGAGACGCTGCGGGTAGGGACGGTTGAAGACGTTGCGCTGGCCGATCGGCAGTTCCGCCTCCGGCCCCGGCGGCGTGAGCATGACACGGCGATCGCGGATGACTTCCCAGAACGCCGCTGGCGTCGGGCACCCGGCGAAACGGCAACTCATGCCGACTATGGCTATCGACGAATCCATTTAAGCCGCGTTAATGCCCGCCGCCGGGCGGGGCGGCGGTCTTCGGCCAGAAGGAGGAAAGCAGCATCAGCGTGACGGAGACACTGATGAGCGTGTCCGCGAAATTGAAGCAGGGGAAGTGATGAGCGCCCCAATGGAAGTCGAGCATATCGATCACGTGGCCGCGGAAAAGCCGGTCAATGACATTGCCGATGATGCCCGCATACAGCAGGCACTCGGGAACAAGCGCCCAACCGCCGGGCAGCAGACGCGACGGCGCAAAGACCGAACGGCGCTTCCAGACAAGAAAAGCGAGCGCGACGATGCCAAAGACGGCAAGTGGCCAGACGTGCCCCTGGAAGAACCCCCAGGCGCAACCACGATTCTCGACATAGGCGAGGTTGAAGAATCCAGGGATGACAGAAACCGCCGCAGAACCCATGAGGTATCCCGCGGCAAGCTCCTTGGTGACGGCGTCCACCAGGACAAGATTCATGACGGCCGCGAAGATGATGAGCGCGCGCTTCACCGCGCCTCGCGTTCCATCGCGCTCTGGCACTCCATGCATGTGAGGACGAACGGCTGGTTGAGAAGGCGCGGCTTGCGAATGAGCTGCCCGCAAGACGTGCAGACGCCGTAGGTGCCATCGTCAATGCGATGAAGGGCCTCATCAATCTGCTGGATGGTGCGGTTGATGCTCTCAATCTGTCCAAGCGCCTGGAGACGAAGCGTCTGGTTGGTGCCGTCACCACCGTCTGCCTCGCGGTCCTCGGATTCATTAAAGCCCGTGGCCCTCATCGCGCCAACACCCATGATCGCCTTCTCCCGCGCATCCAGAAGTCGGCGGCGGAAGTCCTTCAGATCACTCGCGGGAAACTTGGCCGTCGCCTTGCTCTGCGACCGAGAGGTCGGACGTCTCGCAAGACGAATCGTATCCGACTCCCGTACATCATCCACCGCGGCAGCGCGCTTCATGGCCTCTGCAATGGACATTGCGAACGCAACAGCCTTCTCGGCCTCATCCACCTGAACCTCTTCCGACGGGTTTTTCGGACGAGTCGGATTCTTGCTGATGCGCGGGGGAACGCGTTTGATCACCTTTGCAGGCGTCTTCTTCGCCACAGCCTTCTTTACCGCTGGCTTCTTCTCCGACATCTTCTTCGTTGCCGGCTTCTTGGAAATCTTCGTTGCCATGATCGATCTCCTTTCTTGCTAGGAAAACACCTCTTTCTCAGATCTGAACACCGGGCGGCAGCTTCATCCACTCGCGGATCTCCTCGCTGAGCGGGCGGATCTCCTTCACCGTCGCGAAGGAGACATTGCCGTCCTCGTCCGGCAGCTCGAAATCGTCCCCGACCCTCTTGCCGAGAAGGTTCTGGGCGACACGCGTCTTCGAGGAAAGGATGCCCTTCTCGAGATCGTTGTCCCACTCTCCGAGGATCGTCCAGGTCCTTTCACCATCCTTGCCGGCGACGACGACGGTGACCCCGGGCATGACCTCATCGGTCGTGGCATCGGCGAAGTCATCGGGCTTCACTGTCTCGAGGTCGGCCTGCATGAGCGTCTGCTTCTGCATGAGGGCCCGCTGCTCGTCCTTCGCGTACTGGTATTCCGCGTTCTCCGAGAGGTCGCCGTAGCTCTTGGCGAATTCGATGCGACGGACATTGGCGGGCATGTCCTCGTTGATGAGCTTCAGATACTCCTGCTTGCGGAGACCGAAGCTGCGGTAAGAGGTGACGCGCGCGTACTCCTTCTTCTTCTCCACCTTCACAACATGCGCCTCAAGGGCAGGCACGATGCGGGTCATGCGCACGACCGTGGTGTGGTGGGTCGAAGGATCCCAGGCGATGGAGGCCTGGAAGCGCTCGAAGAAGAGAGCCTGGTCGTTGGGTTCAAGCCAGCCGAAGACCTTCTCCAGCCATTTGCGGTCGCCGAACAGCCGGCGGATGAGGTTCTGCATCTTCAGCGTCTCGCCACCCTGACGGCCCTCGCCGAGCGCAATCGCGTGGGTGAGAAGCGTGATGAGCGGCGGCAGTTCCTGCCAGTCTCTGAACTGCTCGTAACGGCCGACGAGCAGCGTCGTCAGCGTCGCAGGGGCCTTCGGCTCGCGCATGTAAGCACCAATCGCTGCGCGGCATTCAGGCTCCTTGCCGAACTGCCCCACGACCTCGGCAATGGCCGCAAAACAGAGGTCGGGCATCGCCGCGTAGAGGCGCTCCTTCGCCGAAGCATCGCAGGCGAGGAACCGGATCATCGAACCGATCTCGCGCGCCGGCAACTGTGCCGCCGCCTTGATGAAGCGCTTACGCTCCCAGAGGTAATCGCGCATCTCGTTCGCAGGCGGCTTCACAAAACCCAGTTCGATCACCAGACAGGCGAGTTGCGCATAGAGCGCGTCATCGACCTTGCGCGCAGCTGTCACCGCGAAGCCAAGCCGCTCTCCGATCTTGGCCCTCGCCACGACCGTCGCATCATCCTCGACAGCGCCCTCCTTGCCGGACAGCCCCTTCTGATGCATATACTCACGCACACTGGCGAGGATCAGCTTCGGGTCGGTCTCATGCGAGAACGCCGTTAGCCAGCCCTCCCCATAGTCCTCCACCGATGCCTTCAGGCGAATCGGATCCGCCCGACGCGCGGGAATCTCGACGAGCCTGTCGCGCTTTAGCTCGGCCCGAGCCCTCTCCCAGTAGGCCTTCCAGTTGACGGACTTGACGAAGCCATTCTGCACGCAGACGTCCTCAAGGCGGATAATCGTCATGTCGCCGTAGCTCTTCAGCACCGCCTTGATGAAATCGCCCGGCTTCTCCTTCAGCAAGGTCGCGAAGGCCTCGGGATCGGCCTGGCGCAGCACGAGAATATGCCCCTCGGGCGCCGACTCGAGCGTATCAACCGCCGCGGCGAACGAGAACTGGTGCCCCTTCTTCGTGCGGAAATCGACCGTGACACGCTTGTAGAAGTAATCCAGGCGCTTCACCACACCGAGCCCCCATGCCTTGCTCAGCACGAACGCGCCTGGCGTGAAACCGATCAGCTTCTCCAGCCGAATGACAGACTCGTCGAACGGCCGCTCGCCGAACTCGACACTGTCGATGAAAGAAAGAAGAAGACGATCCTTGGTCGTCTTCTTCAGGGCGTCCCTGACGCCAGCCGGCTGTAGGCTCTTTGCGAGCGCAGCCTGATTTTCCCGCACGAGCCCGAACGCCCCCTCAAAGTCCTGCTTTTCCGCGAACTCTCCTAGCCGGTCCGCCAACGCTTCCTTTTCCGCCATCGATCTCCTCTTTTCAGGTTTCAAACGGCGTAGATTATATCATAAATGGCGCGAGAGGAATAGGGGGGAATTTTTGTCAGGGTGCGATTGCGAATGGTTGAACCCAATTGCTGACATTGGCGACATTCGGGGCCTTGTCCCGACCTACTCGCCCGACCCGCAGTTCGCAGGCACCCCGCCGACATGATTTCGACCCGCGCGTCTTCACGCGCGCCCTTTACCGTGGCGGTCGAAATCACGTCGGGCCCCGTCACCGCCGCTGCGGCGCGGCAGCTGACCCCCGTACTCCTTCACAAACTCATAGCCCGATGTAGTGGATGGTCTTGCCGGCCACGATTTCGTCGCGGGTGTAGATCTTCTCGCCCCAGGACTTCGATGCGTCGTCGTCGAAGATCGCCATCCAGCCTTCGGGGAGCTTGAGGTGGTCGAGATAGCCGACGAGCTGCGCGGGCGATTCGGT
>CACYCW010000097.1 GCA_902773015.1 uncultured bacterium | reverse complement strand
TGGTATGATTGATGGACGACCTCTTGGCCGCCCTGTTGCCCTATGACTTTTCATGGCGCGTATTCTACCATGTTCATCCGCCGCAGGCAAGTAGATTCGCGTGCGGTGTCGCATGTGGGGCGCGAGGGTCCCTTGTGATACGGTCGATGTGATACGGTCAGTGAAATTATGATATAATACTGCCAAAAGCAAGGTAGGTGTTCATGACAGTCATCACATATGGGACGTTTGACCTTTTTCACATCGGCCACTTACAGCTGTTGGAACGCGCGAAGGCGCTTGCCGGTGAAGGCGGGCGACTGATTGTTGGTGTTTCTACCGATCGTTTCAACTGGGAGGAGAAGCGGAAGCGTAGCGCCATTCCTTATGACCAGCGTGCGGCGATTGTCGCTGCGCTTCGATGTGTCGACCTGGTCATTCCCGAGGACGATTGGGATATGAAGCGTGACATTCTCGAGTACAATGTCGACATCTTCACGATGGGAAGTGATTGGACGGGAAAGTTTGATCATCTGAAAGAGGTCTGCGAGGTGGTCTATCTGCCGCGCACGGAGGGGATTTCCTCGGAATGTTAAAGCACCACCTATCGCTTGCGTCCTCTTTCCTGCGTTACCTCGGGTCCCTCCACTAGCCCTCTCATAGCTCTCCACAACACATATTGCGATATGTGTTCGGCCGACTTCGTCCAACTCCAACGACGAAAATGCTATAATACTGACATGAGCGCCGCGAAGCGAATCGTTGAGGTGGACATCCTGAGGGCAATGGCAATTGCCTTTGTCGTGCTTGGACATGTCCTGATGGTCACGCCGACCGGCTGGTTCCTCCGCGACTGCATCTACAGCTTCCATATGCCGCTTTTTTTCATCCTCTCCGGCTTCGTCACCGCCAGCTCCTTTGAGGCTCATCCCGACGTCTGGCGAAAGGTGCGCAAGTCTACGCGACGGCTCCTCGTCCCCTACGTCGTTTGCGGACTCCTCATCATGCCGGTCGTCAACACACTTCTGACTGGACAGCCCGAGCCCTCGTTCATCGAGGGATGGAAGAACGCCTTTGTCCGCAATCGCTTCCTCTGGTACCTGCCGTGCTGCTTCTTTCTGAACTGCTGTTTCGTGGTCGGGCGGCCGTTGTGGCGGCTGATCGTTCTGGTCGCAGTGCTGGGTATCGTCTACTGGCTCTTCCCGCAGATCGACTACATCCGTTCGGTGCTGTCCTACATCATTCCCTTCTTCACGGGTGTCTTTCTCTTTCACCATGCGGACTGGATGCTGAAGCCGTCCGGTCGCGCGGCACTCGTCTCCTCCGCGGCACTGGTGGCAATCGCCGTTGGGTTCGCGTTGCTCGGCGAACGGACGCTGGGTGCGCATCTGCTCCGGTCAATGGGCGGACTCGCGGCAGTCCTACCGCTGGCGTTCGTGGCGGAAAGGGCGGCGCGGCATCCGATGCTCGGCGAGGCGCTGGCGATTCCGGGACGGAACACGCTGTTCACGTACTGCTTCGACTTCTGCGCGGCACCCATCGCGATGCAGTTCTTCGCCCCGTCGAATCTCTGGCAGGCCCTGGCGATTGGCTTCGGTATCGTCGTTCTCGCCAACCTCATCGTCCTCGGCTGGGGCGAAATGAAAGCCTCCCTCGCCCTCGAGCTCGCCAGGATGAAGAAGGGATGAGGCCTGCTGTGTTCCGCGCTAACATACGGAAGAAAATCAGGGGAAAGGAATCGAAAATTAATTGAAAATCATTCATATTTGTGATGGTTGGGATCCGTTCAACGGGGCGGCGAACATCGCGCGGATGATTGCCGGCGAACAGGCAGCGAAAGGTGCAGAGACTGCATTGTGTCGCTGGGTCGGTGTGCGCGAGCTCCGCGCAGCGGATGAGGTGTGGATACATTGCGGGTGGAAGCCTTGTCTCTGGTGGGCGGCGCTCTGGGCGAAGAAAGCGAATTGGATGCCTGAGGCGTGCTATGATCCGCTGAGGCTTGCCTATCACGGATGGAAGAAGCGACTGGCGGGTCCGATTGAGCGCTGGGCGCTGCGTCGCTGTGAACGCATCGTGGCCACCTGCAAGGCGGAGGCGGAATGGATAAGGGCGTATGAGCCGAGAGCGAAGAATATCTTGGTGATGGACCTGAAGCGGTTTTTCGGCGCGGCAGAAGCGCCTAGCAAGAGGCGCGAGGGGCCGCTTCATCTGCTGTATCTGGGTCGCAGGCATCCGCTGAAAGGCGTTGAATACCTTGAAAGTGCAGTCGAGCGAATTGATGATGTTGAGTTGAAGATCGTTAGTGGAGCGAAGGGTGCGGAGCTTGAGAGGGTTTGGGACTGGTGTGACGTGCTGGTGCTGCCGACGCTGAGCGACAATTTCGGACTTGTCGTCGCCGAGGCACTGGAGCGCGGCAAACGGGTCATCACCACCGATGGCGCGCCGGCCTGGAGGGGCGATGACTACGACGGGCGTCTTGTCTACCTGGAAGGCTATCGCGAGGGAACGGCCGAGAAAAGGGTGCAGCTGTTGCGAGAGGCGATTGGGAGAGAAATGGATGAGAAATGAGACATCCTGACTTTGCCATTGCATTCGGAATGGCGAATATGATAAAATAAATCCGTCAACAATGTATTACATCAACAAGATCGTCGGCGTAGTGACCGGGCCGTTCAGCGTGGCGATTCTCGGCGGCGCCCTCGCCGTCCTGCTGGCGTATCGAGGCGAGAAATGCCGCCGTATCGGCAAGTGGATTGGCATTTTGTCCGTCACTTGGCTCTGGTTCTGGATGACCCCGCTCGCGGGACGGATCGTCGGCGCGTCGCTCGAACGTGAGTTCCTCGTCGATGGTCTTGTGCCGGCCGTAGAGTCCTTTCCCAAGGCCGACGCCATTGTGCTGCTCGGCGGCGGAATGGGCATCGAGACGAACCTCAGTCCCTACGCCGAGATGTGGACGAGCGCCGACCGCGTCTGGCAGGCGGCGCGACTCTGGAAAGCCAAGCGCGCGCCGCGGATCATTGCCACAAGCGGCCGCGTGATGCTCAGCACCGGCGGCCTGCTCGCGGACTTCGGCATCTCGAAGGAGGCGATGGTCTTTCTGACCGATGCGCGCAACACGGAGGAGGAGGCCCGCACGATCGCCCGCATGCTGGAGAAGGAGACGCATCCCAGGATCCTGCTCGTGACCAGTGCCTGGCACATGAAGCGCGCGCGGTTCATGTTTGAGAAGTACGCCCCGAGCGTCGAGGTGGTGCCGGCGCCGTCCGACTTCGAGTTCTCCTACCTCGCCGCGCAGCGGTTCACGATCGCCGACCTCTTCCCCGACGCGAACATGGCGATTGGCAACACCGCCGCGCTCCATGAACTCGTCGGACTTTTCGGGTACTGGGCGTTTCGGTAGGGGGACGGCAAAGATGAACCGTCCGCTTTTCAGCTGCGTGGTGCCGGTCAAGGGGGCCCGCCCCTACCTTGAAGCGACGATGGACAGCCTTCGCTCCCAGGGGCTCGGGAACGAGCTCGAGGTTATCGTCCAGGACGCGGACGTCGAGCCGGATCGCGGGCAGAGCGACGCGCTCAATAGGGGTTTTGCGAAGGCGTCGGGCGAGTGGCTCTTCTGGCTCAACGCCGACGACCTGCTCATGTCCGGCGCGCTAGAGAAGGTGAGGAATGCCGTCGACAAGTGCCAGTCGGCGGGTGGTGTCGAATGGATCGTTGGCAACCAGGTGCTGATCGATGCGGATGGCCGCGTGCTCAAGTGTCTTCGCGCGAACGGTTGGCATGACTTTCTCTACCGCGAGGCCGTGCCGCACGTGAACGGTCCGAGCGCCTTCTTCCGTCGCGAGCTGCTCGCCTCCGTCGGCGGATTCGACGAGACGCTTGACTTCTGCATGGACTGGGATCTCTGGATCCGTTTCTGCCGCGCGGGCGCGCGCTTTGTGCGGCTCGATGCGTACCTCTGGGCGCAGCGCCAATGGGACGGGTCGAAGACCCAGCGCGCGAAGGGGGCGGACGAGGAGCGCACGCAGGCGCATGAGGTGCAGCGGATGCTCGCCAAGAACGCGTTTCGCATGACGAAGCTCGGAGATATCCTGATGCGGTTCTGGCGCACCGCGAACGGCAACTACCTGCGGGGCGCCTGGGACACCATGCGCCATCGCGGAAAGGCCTGGCCGTCATGAGGGTCCTTTTCATCTGGACAGGCGTGACGACCTACATGGCCGATTGTTGGCGGGCGCTCCGTCGATGCGAGGACATGGAGCTGAAGATCGTTATCGAGCCTTCCGGCATCGGAAAGGAGTTTGATGCGAAGAAGGTGATGGCCGGGCTGGAAGGCGAGTGGGTGAAGGGTGAATGGGTGAAGGGCGAAGGAGCCGGGTGGAAGCCCGATGTGCTCTTTGCCGTCGGCTGGCATTCGAAGCTGGTGAGAGAAATGGTGCTGCGGAAGGACTGGCGGGATGTGCCGAAGGTGTGCTGCTTCGACATGCCCTGGCGCTGGAGCCTGCGGTGCCTTGCCGCGCGGTTCGTGTTGCATCCGTTCCTACGGCATTACGCTGCGGCCTACGTGCCCGGCGATGCCTGCTCGCGGTATGCACGCTGGCTGCACTTTCCCAAGGTACGGATGGGGCTCTTCGGCATCGACATGGCACGCTTCTCGGAAGGTGCCGCGAACGGAGCGCGTATGGACTTCCTCTTCGTCGGGCGCAAGGTGGCGGAGAAGGGGGTTGACACGCTGCGCACGGCGCACGAACGCTATCTGCGCCGCGGTGGAACGTGGGCGCTCTCCGTCCCCGAGTGGATCGATCCTGTCGATGTGCCACGGACGATGCGTGAACACGCGTGCCTGGTGCTGCCGAGTCTCTGGGAGCCGTGGGGGGTGGTCGTCGCGGAGGCGAAGGCGGCGGGCATGCGGGTGATCGCAAGCGATCGCGTCGGGGCGCGGCTCGACATCCCGTGCGACGCTGTGTTTCCGGCAGGCGACGCGAATGCGCTTGCCAATCGGATGCTTGACATCGAGTGGGCGACCGCACGCGGCGAGGCGCCGACCGCGCCCGACCTCACATTTTGGGATGCGTCGTGCTGGGCGCGGCGCGTGGTGGAAATCGCAACGGATCTCAAGTCGGGAGGGGTAGTGGAATGAGCAGACTGGTGGCATTGGCGCGGCATTGGCGCGCGGCACGGACCGCGCTCTCGACCCTCGGGCACCTCTATTCCGAGGACAGCGAGGCCCTCGATGCGCTCGGCGGACTGACGGACGAGGAGGTGCGCGCGGTCGTGCGTTGGGCGACGAACGCTCCGGGGATGACCATCGTAGAGATCGGAACGCTCTTCGGGCTGACGGCGCACGAGCTGTCCGAGCAGGTCGTCGTCGGACGTGTCATCGCGGTCGATGACTTCTCGTGGAATCCGTTCGGCATCCCTCCGGACGTCCACGAGGCGTTCACGCGGCGCATCCTGCGTGGGACGAAAGTCGAGATCGTGCGGATGACGAGCGCCGCGTGGCGGGAGAACGCGAAGGAAGTGCCTGACATGATCTTCTTCGATGCGGATCATCGGTATGAAGTCATGAAGAAGGAACTCGAGTGGGCCAAGGCGAAGGGGGTGAAGATCATCGCCGGGCATGACTATGGCAATCCGAATCCGCGTTTTGGTGTCACACGTGCCGTCGACGAGGTGCTGGGTCCGCCAGATGAGGTTGTGGGAATGTGTTGGATGAAGAAGGGATGAGGAGCGTCAGGCGAAAATGTCTCATTTCCCTCTCGTCCCTCTCCAAAAATGATATAATACGCGGCAGATGAGGAAGGAGTTATGAACGAGACGAGACAAGACGGGCCCGCGGCGATCCTGCTGTGCGCCGGCAAGGGCACGCGCATGGGGGCGAGCGACATAAGCAAGGTCTGCTATGATTGCGCCGGTGTGCCGGTCATCCGACGCATCGTCCGCAACATGCGCGAAGGCGGCGTATCCCGCTTCGTTATCGTAGTCGGACACATGGCCGAGAGCGTCATGTCAGCCCTCGACGGCGAGCCCGGCCTCATCTATGCCTATCAGAAGGAGCAGAAGGGCACCGGCCACGCCACCATGTGCGGACTGCGCGCCCTCGCCGACATCGGCTTCTCCGGCTCCGTCATCGTGTCGATGGGGGACAAGATCGTCGCGCCTCGCATCGTAAAGGAGCTGCTGGGAAGGGGTGAAGGAATTGCTGTTTGCGGGGTGCAGCCGAGGGAGGAGCATCCAAATGGCGGACATGTGATAGTCGAGGACGGGCGCGCGCTGGGCATCGTCGAGTTCGCGGATGTGAAGCAGGCATTGAAGAATGAGAGTACGATCAGTCTCTGCTGGCGCACGTTCACCGCGAAGCAAGTCGCGGAGACGCCATGGGTGAACACCGCCCTCTATCGCTTCGACGCCGACTCGCTCATGGAGGCGCTGAAGACGTGTGGTAGCGACAACGCCCAGGGCGAGATCTACCTCACCGACACAATCGAGCACTTTGCCAAGCGCGGCGAGGTGTCCGTCTACGAGGTGAAGGACCGCAAGGAGCTGCTCACATACTCGACGAAGGTGGAGCTGCGAAAGATGAGCCGCGAGTTCCTGCGTCCGGCGAGCGCACTCGCCGCGGAGCATCCGGGACAGGAGGCGCTGTTCAAGGCGTTCATCGCGCGCTACGGGGATCGTCCGGCGATCGTCGCGAGCGCGCCGGGGCGCATCAACCTGATGGGACGCCACATTGAGCATCGCGGCGGCAGCGTGAATGTGATGGCAATTGCCGCGCGGACGACGATGGTCGTCGCGCCGCGCGAGGACGACATGGTGACCATAGCCAACCTTGATCCGTCGTTTCCCGAGGCGAGCTTCAGGATATCCGATTACTTCTCGTCCCCTCAAAACCCTCAAACCTCTCAAACCTCCCTTTGGCTCGACTTCCTTGACTCGGCGGCGGTTCGCGGCGAGCTCGAGCGGAGCCGTGGGCACTGGGTGAACTACGTGAAGAGCGCGGTGCTGCGCTTCCAGATGGCGACGGAGATGCCGCTGTGCGGCATGGATGTGATGGCGTTCGGGGAGATTCCGATTGCGGCGGGGATGTCTTCGTCGTCCGCTGTGGTGGTGGCTGCGGCGGAGGCGGTGGTCGCGCTCAACGAGCTGAACCTGACGACGCGCGAGTTCGTGGACCTGTGCGGGGAGGGCGAGTGGTTCGTCGGGTCGCGCGGGGGCGCGGGCGATCATGCGGCGATGAAGTGCAGCCGCGTGGGGTGCGTGACGCACCTGAAGTTCAAGCCGTTCGAGATCGGCGAGGCGGTGCCGTTCCCGGAGGGCGGCGCGGTCGTCGTGGTCAACTCCGGGGAGATGGCGAAGAAGAGCGAGGGGGCGAGGGAGACGTTCAACGCGCGCGTGCGGGATTACGAGCGGGCGTTCAACGAGGTGAAGCGTCACTTCCCAGAGCTGCCGGTCGTCTACTTCCGCGATCTGGCGTTCCTGCCGGAGAAGGATCTCGTGAAGGCCCTGGCGGTGTTGACGGGGAGCGAGAGGGGCGTGGCGACGTTTGGCGTGAAGGAGTGCCGTCGGGCGGAGGCGTGCCTGCAGCTTCTTCGTAGCGGTGACCTGGCGGGGCTTGGAGCGATGATGAAGGAGAGTCATGACGGAGATCGTCTGGGCCGCGGCGAATACGAGTGCTCGACGGTGCGGATTGACGCGCTCTGCGACTGGCTGAACGCGATGCCGGGGGTCTACGGCTCGCAGCTGGTCGGCGCGGGTCTGGGCGGCTCCGTGATCGCCCTGACGGATGCCGCGGCGGCCGATTCCGTCGTCGCCGCGATCACCGCCGACGGCTATTCGGCGTTTATCTGTCGCCCCTCATCTGGCTCAAAGGTGGAGTACTGAGGGAGAAGGGATGATGAACGAGGGATGGGGGCGGTGAGAATCTCGATCATAACGGCGTGCTGGAATGCCGAGAAGACGCTCGCCAACGCCATGGAGAGCGTAGCGATGCAACAGGGCGTCGAGCTCGAGTACATTGTCGTCGACGGCGGTTCCACCGATGCGTCCGTCTCGCAGATCGAGTCCTTCAAGGCGCGGCATCCTACTCTCCCTTTCCGCTGGATATCTGAGAAGGATCGTGGCATGTACGACGCCCTCAACAAGGGCATCCGCCTGGCGACCGGCGATGTAGTCGGCATCCTGAATGCCGATGATGTCCTCGCGACGGATGACACGCTGGCGCACATCGCGTCCGTCTTCAGGGAGAACGTCGATGCCGTCTATGCCGACATTCGCTTCGTGCGGGACGGGGACTCGGTCGAGGCGCTGCGCTCCGCACCGACGGCTCGCTACTGCTCGGCCAGGATATGGCGTCCGTGGATGTTCCGCTTCGGGGCGATGGTTCCGCATCCCTCGTTCTACGTGCGACGGAACTGCTTCGATCGGCTCGGGCTGTATTCGCTCGACTACCGCATCTGCGCCGATTTCGAGCTTGAACTACGGTTCCTCCGCTGCGCGGCGATTCCGGCGGTCTACCTGCCGGAATGCGTCGTCGTCATGCGCATGGGCGGGGCGTCCACCGCCGGGGTCCGAGCAACCGTCGAGATCAACCGCGAGGACCTCAGGGCCCTGCGCGCGAACGGCATCTGGTCGTGCCTGCCGATCATCTACATGAAATACCTGTTCAAGGTGTGGGGGTTTTTGAGGAAGGGATGAGGGATGGGGAAGGCGCAGGTTGCCGGTTCGGTGGTGGCGGGGTTCCCGTCGCCGGCCGAACAGTATCTTGAACCGCCCCTTGACCTGAACGAGCTGCTGGTGAGGCGTCCGGCGGCGACGTATTTCGTTCGGGTCAAGGGCGACTCGATGATCGGCGCGGGCATCCACGACAAGGACCTCCTTGTGGTCGACCGTTCGCTCACGCCTGCGGACGGCGATGTTGTCATCGCGGCGGTCGACGGCGAGTTCACCGTCAAGACACTGCGCATCTTCATGGGTAAAGGGGAGCGAGGCAAGGGAGCTGCGCGGCGCTTCGTGCTGGAGCCCGCGAACCCCAGGTTCAGGTCGATTGAGATCAACCCGGGCCATGAGCTCGTCATGTTTGGCAAGGTCACAGCGGTTATACATCGTCTCTGAAAGATGGTTGGACTCGTTGACGGCAACAACTTCTTTGTCTCGTGCGAGCGCGTGGTGAATCCGAAGCTCAACGGGCGTCCGGTCGCCGTGCTCTCGAACAACGACGGCTGCTGCGTCGCCCGCTCGAACGAATTCAAGGCGCTCGGCATCAAGATGGGAACGCCCTACTACCAGCTCAAGGACAGGGAGTTCCCGAAGGGCGACCTAGTGTTCTGCTCGTCCAACTACGAGCTCTACGGCGACCTCTCCCGCCGCATCGTCTCGATCCTGCGGGACGAGGCGCTCGATGTCGAGCAGTATTCCATCGACGAGGCGTTCATCTGGCCGCCGAAACGGTCGCCCGACGACCTCTTCGCCTACGGACGGAGACTGCGGGCGAAGATCCTGCAGTGGGTCGGCATTCCCTGCGGCATCGGGTTCGCGCCGACGAAGACGCTGGCGAAGATCGCCAACCACATCGGCAAGAAACGTCCGGAAGGGGTGTTCGTGTTGCCTGACGATCCGGCGGAGATCCTCGCGTCCATTCCGGCGGACGAGGTGTGGGGCGTCGGGCGACGACTCCCCGTCAAGCTGCGGGCGGAGCGCATCCTCTCGGCGAAGGATCTGCGCGATGCGCCGGACGACGTGATTCGCTCGGTCGGCGGCGTGACGCTGCTCAGGACGGCGATGGAGCTGCGCGGCAAGCCGTGTCTGATGAATGAGAACGGCGGTGCCGATCCCGATTCCATCACGTGTTCACGCTCGTTCGGCGAGCAGGTCACGACGAAAGACGCGCTGATGGAGTCCATCGCGAACTTCACGGCTCAGGCGGCGACGAAACTGCGTCGACACGGCCTGCTCGCCAGCGGCTGCAACGTCTATGCGCAGGTGGTGACGGCGGGGATGTTCGAAGGCGGTTTCTCGGGCTGGGCGGACAACTTCCATGGCTACACGGTCATGTTCCCCCAGCCGACGGACGCGACGAACGTCATGCTGCGGACGATTCGCGAGGGGTTTGACGCGCTGTTCATGCCCGGGGCGCGCTATCGGAAGTCCGGCATCATGTTCTTCGGGCTGGAGAAGGCGGGCGGCGCCTTCCAGGCCGATCTGTTCGTGCCAGCGGAGAAGCGCGAGGCGTCGCCGCTTTACCGGACGATTGATGCGCTGAACGCGAAGCTGGGGCGAACGAAGGTGTTCTCGGCGGCGGAGGGAATTGGCAAGCGGTCGTGGAAGATGCGCCGCGCGATGCTCTCTCCCCGCGCAACGACGAATTGGGCTGAGCTTCTGGTGGTGAAGTGAACAGACAGGAATCCTGTCCGACTACAATCGTGAGTTGCCAAACATAATTGAGAGGGAGATTTGACCGAGTGAAAGGGGATGTGGTATAATATGCAGCATGAAAAAGGCAAACATGGTGATCGCCCAGTCGGGCGGCCCCTCGATGGTGATCAACGAGTCTCTTGTCGGCGCGGTTCTCGAGGCGCGCAAGAGCGCGCGCATCGGGCGGATCCTCGGCGCCCGGCATGGCATCCTCGGCATTCTCGACAATGACTACATCGACCTGCGCAAGCCGTCGGCGGCGAAACTCAAGGCCATCGCCGAGACGCCGTCCTCGGCTCTCGGTAGCTGCCGCCGGAAGCCGGACGCGGCGGACTGCAAGGCGATCTTCGAGGCGTTTCGCGCGCGTGACGTCGGCTACTTCTTCTACATCGGCGGCAACGATTCGGCCGACGCCGCCCGCATCGTCGCCGAAGAGGCCGAGAAGGCGAACTATCCGCTCGTCGTCTATCACATCCCCAAGACGATCGACAACGACCTTCGGAGCTGCGACCACACGCCTGGGTTCGGTTCCGCTGCGCGCTTCGTGGCGTCGGCGCTGAAGGGCGACGACCTCGACAACCGTGCGCTCGGCGGCGTGAAGATCGACGTCATCATGGGTCGTGACGCTGGGTTCCTCACCGCCGCGTCGGCGCTGGCGCGCGAGCGGCCGAATGACGGTCCGCACCTCATCTACCTCCCGGAGGTGCCGTTCTCCCTCGCGCGTTTCGAGAAGGACGTGCTCGCCTGCTTGAAGCGCTTCGGGCGCTGCGTCGTCGCCGTCTCGGAGGGCATTCGCGACGAGAAGGGCGTCTCAATCGGCGCGCAGTTCGCCGGCGGCGAGAAGGACAGCCACGGCAACGTCCAGATGTCCGGCACGGGCGCGCTCGGCGATTATCTTGCGAAGGTGCTGAAGGCGACGGGCAAGGTGAAGCGCGTGCGGGCGGACACGTTCGGGTATCTGCAGCGCAGCTTCCCGGGCGTCGCCTCGTCCGTCGACCAGAAGGAGGCGTTTGCGGCGGGGCAGGCGGCGGTGAAGGCGGCGCTCGCCGGGCGGCTAGCGAAGGGCACGATCGCGATTGCACGCGATGGCGGGGCCCGCTACAAGGTCGCCTTCGTGCCGCGGCCGATCCAGGAGGCAGCGAAGTTCACGCGCTCGGTGCCTAAGGCCTACATCGCGCGCAACGGCCACGACGTCACCGCGGCGTTCCTCTCCTACGCGCGCCCGATTGTCGGGGCTCTTCCAAAGTGCACGGTTTTCTGATACACCATCATCCATGATTGAATTCAGCCGGCATCAGAGGAAGACGATCGCCATTGGGGTGACCGTGCTGTCGTTCACCCTCGTGGTGGCGTTCACCATCGCGACGATTTGGCTGGTGAAGAGGCTTCTGGCAATCGTGATGCCGGCCCTGGTGCCCGTGATGATGGGGTTCTTCCTGGCGCTCTTCTTCAAGCCCTACTACAAGTGGTGGAGGGGAAAGGTGCACAATCCGACGCTGGCGCTCATCGTGATGCTCGCGACGGTCTTCGTGCCGCTCGGGCTTGTCATGTGGTATGCGGGCGCGGTGGCGGTGGACCAGGTCACGAATCTCATTGCGCAGGGCCCGCAATTGTATCAGCAGGTGATGACGTGGTTCCGGGAGACGTTCCCGAGGCTGCACGGGCTTCTGCAACAGTTCGGCATCCCGTTCGATAACCTCGGCAACGACGTCTACACGAAGTACGGATCGACTGCGCTCAAGGCCGGGGTGGGGGCGCTCAAGGCCGCCCTTGGCGTAGTGTCCGCCATTGTGACGCTGATCTTCTTCGTGTTCTTCCTGACGACAAAGGACCGTCGTGGCAGCGAGATCGTCTCGCAGATGCCGTTCCTGAAGGAGGAGACGCGCAACTTCGTCGCCACGCAGATCGACGCGTTCATCGACATCTTGGTGTCGTTCTTCCAGCGGCAGACGGTCATCTGCCTCATCGAAGGCGTGATGTACGGCACGGGCTTCTGGCTGGTGGGTCTGCCCTACGGGTTTCTGATCGGGTTCACGCTGGGAGTCCTGAACCTCATTCCGCTCTTCGGTTCGCTCGTGTGCCTGCCGGTGGCGCTGCCGCTCGCGTACTTCGTGCATGGGGGCTCGCTGACGCGGCTCGTGCTCGTGCTGGTCGTGTGGGGGCTGGGGCAGTTCCTGGACGGCTACCTGATCACGCCGCGAATCCAGGGCGACCGCACGGGGCTTGGTTACGCGGGGGTGATCTTCAGCTTCTTCTTCTGGGGGACGCTTCTCGGGCCGATGCTAGGCATGCTGCTGGCGATTCCGCTTTCGGCGTTCTGCGTCGTTCTCTGGCGGGCGCTGACGGCTACCTACATCCGTCCAATGGTCTAATCGGCGCTTCGCGCGATACACATCTCGTGGTGGGGCTATTGCATGCATGGCCCAAAATATGGTATAATTGACTTCCGTTATGTGGAACTACTCTGAAAAGATGATGGACCACTTTCGGAACCCCCGAAACGTGGGAAAGATCGAGAACCCGGATGGCACGGCCACCGTCGGATCGCTGGCCTGCGGAGATGCGCTTCAGTTTCAGTTCAAGCTCGGTGCGGACGGACGGATTGCGGAGGCTAAATTCCAGACCTTTGGTTGCGCGAGCGCGATTGCGTCAAGCTCGGCGCTCACCGAGATGGTGATCGGCAAGACACTTGAGGAGGCGAAGAAGATCACCAACCAGCAGATCGCCGACTATCTCGGTGGGCTGCCGCCGCAGAAGATGCACTGCAGTGTAATGGGTAGGGAGGCGATGGAGGCGGCGATCAAGAACTACGAGACTGGCGAGAATGCCGATCGCAACCTCGAGAACACCGTGCTCTGCACCTGCTACAACGTCTCCGAGAACGAGGTGCGCCGCGTCATCACCGAGAACCAGCTCACCACCGTCGAGGAAGTGACGAACTACACGAAGGCCGGCGGTGGCTGTGGCAAGTGCCGTCCCAAGATCCAGGCCCTGCTCGACGAAATCAACAAGCGAACCGCCTAGCCTCTCAACCCTTCACCCCCTCAACCCATCAACCTCCCGTGAAAATTGGCTTTGACAACGAAAAATACCTGAAGGAGCAGTCGGAGGAGATCCGTCGGCGAGCCGGCAAATACGGACGGCTCTATCTCGAGTTCGGCGGCAAGCTCATAAACGACTTCCACGCCGCGCGCTGCCTACCCGGGTACGACCCGAACGTGAAGCTGCGCCTGCTGCAGTCGCTGAAGGACCACGCCGAGGTGATCCTCTGCCTCTACTCTGGCGACATCGAGCGCAAGAAGATGCGAGCCGACTTCGGCATCTCCTATGCCGACGACGCGCTGAAGCTCATCGACGACCTCCGTTCGCTCGGGCTCGTCGTGCGCGGCGTCGTCATCACGCGCTATCAGGAGCAGCACGCGGTAAAGCAGTTTCGCGCTAAGCTGGAGCGCCGCGGCGTCCGGGTCTACTACCACTACAAGACTGCTGGGTATCCGGCGGATGTCGACACGATCGTCTCGGACATGGGCTACGGCAAGAACGAGTACGTCGAGACCGAGATGCCGATCGTCGTCGTCACGGCGCCCGGGCCGGGTTCCGGCAAGTTCGCGACGTGCCTCACGCAGATCTACCACGAGTACCGCATGGGCAAGACGGCGGGCTACTCGAAGTTCGAGTCGTTCCCGGTGTGGAACCTGCCACTCGACCATCCGCTCAACATCGCCTACGAGGCGGCGACGATCGACCTCAACGACAAGAACATGATCGACCCGTACCACAAGGAGGCGTACGGGGTTGAGACGGTCAACTACAATCGTGATGTGGACGCCTTTCCGCTCCTGGTGGCGATCTGGCAGAAGATGACGAAGGGAGCCTGCCCCTACCGCTCGCCCACGGACATGGGCGTGAACCGCATCGGCTTCGGCATCGTCGACGACGAGGTCGTGCGCAACGCCTCGAAGCAGGAGATCATCCGCCGCTTCCTGCGCTACCAGTGCCTGTTCGCGGAGGGGGCGACGGATCGCTCGATGGTCGAGCGGGCGAAGGATCTGATGGACTCGCTCTCGCTGAGGACGGAGGATCGCGTGGTCGTCGAGGCGGCGCGGCGCTCCGCCGAGGAGGCGCACATCCAGGGCAAGGGCAAGGCGGGCGGCCGGATCGTCTCCGGCGCGGCCATCCAGCTCAAGGACGGCCGCATCGTGACGGGGAAGAACTCTGACGAGATGCACGCGGCGGCGGCGATGGTGATGAACGCGGTGAAGACGCTGGCGGGCATCCCGTCGCAGATCCCGCTCATCAGCCCGAACATCATCCACTCGATCGCGCACATGAAGCAGGACATCCTGAAGGTCGGCTACACCTCGCTCAACCTCGACGAGGCGCTGATCGGTCTGGCGATCTCGTCGACGACGAACCCGGCCGCGCAGATCGCGATGGAGAAGCTCAACGAACTGCGCGGCTGCGAGGTGCACATGACGCACATGGTGACGCCCGGCGACCAGGCGGGACTCCGGCGGCTCGGCTGCCGCTACACGTCCGACCCGTACTACGCGACGAACGCGCTCTTCACCGGCGAGCGGTAGTCGGGGCATGAAGCACGAGACGGCGAACTTGCCGCGGCAGGCAGAGGTGTCCTCGAGGTCATCACTGGACTTCGCCACAACATCCGAAAGTTATGGTATAATATCGACTGTCAAACAAGAAAGGACATTGACATGAACGTCTCTAGAAGGGAATTCTTCTCATTCATCGGCGCAGGCGCTGCCGCCACCGCGCTGCCTGGCTGCATCTGCCCTCCGAAGTGCGGGCCCAAGCGCGCCAAGATCGCCCTCCAGCTCTACTCGTTGAAGGACTACATCGGCGGCGTTAAGGACAGAAAGACAGGCAATATCCTCTCGGCCGGCGTCGGTCTCGAGAAGGGTCTCGCGGATATCGCGGCACTCGGCTTCAAGGGCGTCGAGTTCGCCGGCTACTACAACTACGCGAAGGACGCTAAGGGACTTCGCAAGCTGCTCGCCGACAACGGAATCAAGGCCTGCGGCACGCACGTCTCGAACAGGGATTACGGCTTCGACACGAAGACCGGCAAGATCGACGTCGACGTGATGAAGGCCACCTGCGAGTTCAACCTCGCCTACGGCAACACGCTCATCATCTGCCCCGGCGGCGGCAATATCCCGCCCGGAGCGAAGTGGTCCACCGGCCGCGGCGGCGAGCCCTGCACGCCGTCTCAGGAGATCGACGACTTCACGAAGCGTCTCGTCGACCTCTACAACAGGGGCGCCGAGATCGCGGCGAACTTCGGCTGCCGCATCGGCCTCCACAACCACACCTGGGAGCACGGCATCTTCATGCAGGACGGCACGTCGTTCTGGGACTACTTCTTCTCGCACACGAACCAGAACGTCTGCATGGAACAGGACGTCGGCTGGTCGACCTGCGCGGGCGTTGATCCAAAGGAGCAGTACGTCAAGTATCCCCATCGCTCCCCGACGCTGCACGCGAAGGAGAACGGCATGGGCAAGGACGTCAAGGAGTTTGACGCCATCCTCGGCAAGCCGGGCAAGCCGGGTGCCGTTCCGGTGGACTGGGATGGGCTCATTCCAGTCACCGAGCGTGACGGCGTCGAGTGGTACATCGTCGAGTGTGAGCGCCACTTCGAGAGCCTCTACGCGGTGATGCCGAGCTACAACTTCCTCCACGCGAAGGGGCTGAACTGAGCCAACGGCTGAGAGTCGCCGTCTTCGGCGAGTCACACGCGCCGGAGATCGGCGTGGAAATCGAGGGCGTGCCATCCGGCACGCCCATAGATTGTGTAGAGCTCCAGCGCTTCCTCGACCGCCGCGCCCCGGGGCGTGGACAGGGCGGACTCTCCACCCCGCGCGCCGAGCCCGACCGTATCATCTTCACGGAAGGTGTCGTGACGGACGTCGAAGCGGGCGAGGGGCGTGTCGTGACGGATGGCGAGCGGATCCGCGCGGTCATCCGTAACACGAACACTCGTCCCCAGGACTACGCGAACGTCGCCACCGTGCCGCGTCCGGGGCATGCCGATTACGCGGCGTGGCTCAAGGACGGGCGCATTCCGACGGGCGGCGGTCGCTGGTCGGGGCGGATGACGGCACCCCTGTGCATTGCTGGAGGCATCGCCCTGCAGATGCTGGCGCGGCGCGGCATCTCGATCGCGGCGCGGGTCATTCGCTGCGGCGGTCTTGCCTGCGACGCGAGCGGTGCGCCGCCGGCGGATTGCTGTCCGCCCGGCGATTCGGTCGGCGGTCTCGTCGAGGTCGTCGCGACCGGCGTGCCGGCGGGGCTTGGCGATGTCGGCGAGGCCGGTCTTGAGTCGCATCTGGCCGCGGCGTTCTTCGGTATCCCGGCCGTGAAGGGCGTCGAGTTCGGCGACGGGTTCCGCCTGGCCGAGATGCGCGGTTCCGAGGCTAACGATCCCTTTGACGTCGTGGACGGCAAGGTCGTGCTGCGCACGAACCGCTGCGGCGGCATCCTCGGCGGCGTGAGCGTCGGCGCGCCGATCGTCGCCCGGCTGGCGTTCAAGCCGACGCCGTCGATTGCGCTCGAGCAGGACTCGGTCGATTTGCGGACGATGACCCCGGCGAGGATTGCGGTGAAGGGCCGCCATGACCGTTGCGTCGCGTTCCGCGGTGCGGTCGCCGCCGAGGCGGCGATGGCGGTAGCGATTCTCGCGGAGGTGCTCACGTGACGGCCGGGCTTCTCGGCCGCAAGCTCGGCCATTCCCTCTCGCCGCAGATACACCGACTCTTCGGCGATTACGACTATCGTCTCTACGAGCGCGATCCCGAGGACATGGCGGGGTTCGTGCGGGAGTTCCTTGCGACGGCCGATACAGGATTTCTTAACGTCACGATTCCCTACAAGCAGACCGTTTTCGCGCTCTGCGATGATCTCACGCCAATTGCGCGGAGACTCGGCAACGTCAATCTCGTGACGCGAACTGTGGATGGACGACTGCTCGGCGACAACACGGACGCCTACGGCGTTGAGCGTCTGCTCGATTCGATCGGCGCGGATGTGCGCGGGCTCAACTGCGCGATCCTCGGCGCGGGAGGCGTGGCGATGACGGCGCGCGCCGTGCTCGAATCGCGTGGTGCGGCGCGCGTCTCCCTAGTGCGCCGCGGTGAGCTGCCAGAGACGGACGACGAGCTCATCGTCAACGCGACGCCAGTCGGCATGTTCCCCGACGTCGACGGCCGGCGCATCAACATCGCCGAGTTTCCCTGCTGCCGGTACGTGCTCGACCTCGTCTACAATCCCTCTCCGACGCGGCTTGTGCGTGAGGCGCGGGCCCGCGGCAAGATCGCCACGGACGGTCTGGTGATGCTCATCGCCCAGGGGTATCGCGCGGCATGTCTGGGCGGATCGATGGGGACGGAGGGGAATCTCTACCTGTACGGGCCGCCGGCGAGCGGGAAGTCGACGCTCGCGCGTCAGATTGCGTCCGCGACGGGATGGCCCCTGGTCGACCTGGACGCCGAGATCGTGCGGACCGAGGGCCGTGAGATTGCCGCGATCTTCGCGACGGAGGGCGAGAAGGTCTTTCGCGAGATTGAACGACGAGAGCTTGAACGCATTGCCGCCGGGAGCGGACAGGTCGTTGCGCTTGGAGGTGGCGCGCTTCTTGATGCGGCCTGTCGGCATACGGCCGATGCGAGCGGACGTGTCGTCGTGCTGGACTGTCCGATCGAGACGCTGAAGTCCCGCCTGACGGGCGCGGATCGTCCGCTCAGCGCCGATGCCGCGCGGCTTGAGGCGCTGGTCGCCGCACGCGCCGCACATTACGCCTCGTTCCCAGTCCATGTCCAGATGACCACCGCACGGTGACCGTCTGGCCAATCTGCGGATTGAAAGTTTCCAAAAATTCCCCCTTGTGCGTGGGGTTCTAATTATGATATACTATCCTCTCGTTCGCCCGAAAAGGGCGGGCGTCGCTCTTTGACATCCGGTGATTGAGAGAACAGTGAATGTTTG
>CACYCW010000096.1 GCA_902773015.1 uncultured bacterium | reverse complement strand
TTGTTAGCGGCGGGTTAAGAAGCTTTGCGATCTTCGCGTCGTCGAATCCGGCGACGCAGACTTTCTTTGGCACGTTCAGCTTCAATGTCGCCAGCGTCTGCAGAAGGGTCGCGGCAAGGGAGTCGTTGCGACAGACGAACGCATCTGGACTGTCTTTTCCTCGCATTAGCTTTCTGAATGTAGATATATGTCGCCAGGATTTGTCTCGATGACATGGTCGTTTCGCCACTCAAACCCTGCGCGCTTTTGGGGATTCCTTTGCCGATTCCTTTGCCGACATCAACTCGAGAGCGCAGAATATGGTATAATATAAAAACACTTAACTAGACATTCTGTCATCTTATGAGAAACTTACCGTTCACCAAGGAAAAGCTCGAGGAGATTGCGGCGAGGTGGCCGACTCCGTTTCACATCTACGACGCGAAGGCAATTCGCGAGAACGCCAAACGCCTGAAGAAGTCGTTCTCCTGGAACAAGGGCTTCAGGGAGTTCTTCGCCGTGAAGGCCACGCCGAACCCGCATCTCATGAAACTCCTCCAGGAGTTCGACTTCGGCAGCGACTGCTCGTCGATGGCGGAGCTCGTCCTCGCCGAGCGGGTCGGGAATGTCGGCGAGAAGATCATGTTCACCTCGAACGACACGCCGGCGGAGGAATTCCGCAAGGCATGGGAGCTCGGCGCGATCATCAACTTCGACGACCTCACTCATTGGGAATATTTTCTTGACGCGGTCGCTGTCGACGGCAATCGGCCGCAGGCGGCGGATCTCGCGTCGCGCCTCTTCTGCTGTCGCTACAATCCCGGTCCGCTGAAGGGCGGCAATGCCATCATCGGCAAGCCGGAGGAGGCGAAGTATGGTTTCACGCGCGAGCAGCTTTTCGAGGGCTATCGCAGGATGAAGGAGGCTGGCGTCACACGCTTTGGCCTCCACACGATGGTCGCCTCGAACGAGCTAGATCCCGAGTACATCATAGACACGGCAAAGATGCTCGTCGACCTCGTCGGCGACATCTCCCAGCAGGTCGGCATCACCTTCGAGTTCGTCAACATCGGCGGCGGCATCGGCATTCCGTATCGGCCCGACCAGAAGGCGATGGATCTCGAGCGCGTCGGCAAGGGCATCGAGGCGGCCTACAAGGCAAGCGTGACCGGGCGAGGGCTGAAACCGCTCAAACTGTTCATGGAGTGCGGGCGTTGCATCACGGGTCCCTACGGTTATCTCGTCGCACGCGTGAGGCACATCAAGAACACATATCGGATGTACGCGGGGCTCGACGCCTGCATGTCGAACCTGATGCGTCCCGCACTCTACGGGGCCTACCACGAGATCGTCGTGCCAGGCAAGGAGAGTTGCGGGGACACGACCACCTACGATGTCACCGGCTCGCTCTGCGAGAACAACGACAAGTTCGCGATCCAGCGGGTGCTGCCGGTTCTGGAGCGCGGCGACCTCGTCGTCATCTGCGACGCGGGCGCGCACGGTCACGCGATGGGCTTCCAGTACAACGGCAAGCTCCGCAGCGCCGAACTGCTTCTCGAGAGCGACGGATCGGTGCGTGAGATCCGCCGCGCGGAGACGCTCGACGACTACTTCGCCACGCTGGACTTTCCCGGGTAAATTGGACGAGATCATGACGGGGGTCGAACTGCTCGCGCCGGCGGGGAACTTCGAAACGGCGCTTGCCGCGTTCGCCGCAGGGGCGGATGCCGTCTACTGCGGGCTCTCCGACTTCTCCGCGCGCGCCTTCGCCGATAACTTCTCGACCGACGACCTTTGCAGCCTTCTGCGCTACGCCCATGCCAAGGGGCGTCGTGTGCATGTCACGTTCAACACGGTCATTGACGAGAGCGCACTTGGTGCCGCGATCGAACAGCTCGCGCTTCTTGACGAGTTGCATCCCGACGCACTGATCGTACAGGATCTCGGTGTGGCGCGCATCTGCCGCCGGCATTTTCCGGGACTCGAGCTGCACGCCTCGACTCAGCTCGTCGCCCACAATCTCGATGGCGTCCTGGCGTTGCGGGACCTCGGATTCCGGCGCGTCGTACTGGCGCGCGAGCTCTCGCTCGAGGAGATTGCGTCGATTGCCCGGCGTTGCGGGGACGTCGAGCTTGAGTGCTTCATTCACGGCGCGCTCTGCTATTCGCTCTCGGGGCTCTGCCTGTTCGGTGCGATGGAGAAGGGGAGAAGCGGCAACCGGGGGAAGTGTCCGTACTGCTGTCGACTCGCCTATGAGACGCCGACGGGATGGAAGACCTTCGCCTACTCGATGAAGGATCTTCGTCTCGGCGAGGATGCACGGCGTCTAGTCGAGGTCGGCGTCGCCTCGCTGAAGATAGAGGGGCGCATGAAGAGCGCGCTTTACGTCGCGAGCGTGACGCGCTATTACCGGCAGATACTGGGTGAGACTTCGACGACTGCGCTCGGCGGCAATCGACGGCTCCCGACGGCAATCGACGGCAGTCGGCAGCCGCCAATCACCATCGATGATCTCGAGACCGTCTTCTCGCGGCGAACGACCGAGCTCTACCTCAACGGCCGCCCCGCTCTCAACATCTCAACTCCTCAACATCTCAACACCTCTTCCCCCATCGACCCCGTCTCGCTCGGACACGTCGGGGCCGAGATTGGGACCGTCAAGCACGTCACGAAGGATCGTGACGGTCTCAGTTGGCTGCGCTTTCACACCACGCGCGCCCTGGAGAAGCACGACGGACTCCAGTTCGAGGCAATGGCCGACGGACGCCATCTCGGCATGGGCATCGTCGAGATGCGGCAGGCGATTTCACGCAATCCGGTCTTTGAGGTTCCTGCCGGTGCAGACGTCGAGGTGCTGCTGCCGGTAGGGAACGACGAGAATGTCGATTGGGGCAGTCTGCTTAAGCCCTATACGAAGATCTACTGCTCGATGTCAAACGCAGTGAAGCGCCGTTTCCCCAATCCGAGCTTCAGACCAAGCGACTACCCGGGGCTCATGCCAATCGACCTTGAGGTCGCGCTCTCTCCAGAGGCAATCACCGTCGAGTGCGGTCAACGGCTGTCAATCGTCGCCTCAGGTGAATTTGGCCCGGCGAAGAATCCCGAGAAGACCGAGGCGGCCATTTGCAAGGCCTTCTCGAAGCTTGGTGAGACCAACTACCGCCTTGGTGTGCTGAAGGTCAATGATCCGGGAGGGCTTTTCGTGCCGATGAGCGTCCTGAACGACCTCCGGCGCCAGCTGGTCGAACAGCTCGACGTGGTGCGGACGGCGGCGCGCGAGGCGAAGGTCAGGGCGGCACTTGCCGATGATGGGACTCGCCCTGCCGCAAATGGAGAGCCGAAACGCCGTGTAAAGATCAGGTCCGGCCAGAAGATACCGCCGGGAGAGTGGGACGAGGTGGTCATCGCCATTAATCCCGACACTGATGATGTCGGATTGTCCTCGACGTCCAGCGATCCTGACCGGGCAGTGAGGCTGGCGTTGCCGGTCTACACGTCGGAGCTGGACTTCGGACGGCTGCGCCTCGCCGTGAAGCGACTTTTGCGTGCTGACTATGCGCGCTGGGAAGCAAGCGATCTGGCGACCCTGCGACTTTTGCGCGCCCTCGGCGTCGCAGACATCTGCGCCGACTGGACACTCTACGCCTTCAACTCGCGCGCGATCATGGCACTTGCGGAGCTTGGAGTGAAGCGCTTCGTGGCGAGCCCGGAGAACACCGGCGACAACCTTCGAGACCTCGCTGAGAGCGGATTCGACATGGAGTTTCTTGTTCAGCAATCAACGCCGCTTTTTATCTCGTTGACGCGTCCTGGCGGTGTGGCCCTTGCCGCAGAGCCATCTCCGCTACGTCTGGGGGACGTCGTCAGCTTTCCTCGAGACGGGCTTTGGGTGACGACCAAGCCGGTTCCCCGCACCTTCTCCGCGCCGCCCGGCGTCTCAACTCGCCTCGACCTAAGCTGGGATGTTCCTTATGATCACTGACCTTCTCAAGAAACTCGCTCGTTTCGCCTGGTTGGTACCGGGCTTTCTACTCTGGGCGGCCTACCCGCCGATGGGGGAGCGGGCGGACGTCCTGTTCGCGCTGGCGCCGCTCATCTGGCTCTCACGACGTGAGACCTCTGCGCGCGTCGTCGCGTGGCGCTGGTTCCTGAGTGGTTGCGTCTTCTGGGTGGCGACGCTATCCTGGATGCCGGCCATCGTGAAGAATGGCGGACCGTGGCCGCTCGTGGTGTTGGGCTGGTTCGCGCTCGCGGCCTACTGCGCGGCCTACTTTGCCGCCTATGGCCTCCTCAGCGCTCGCTACTGGCGGTGGGCGCGCGATTTCGCCACGGACGATGAGGGTATCCTGCGCTCGTATGGTCCGCGCCTCCTCGGCGTTCTTTTTGTTGAGCCAATTCTCTGGTGCGGACTCGAGTTTGTGCGTTCGCGGTTTGGCGGTGGCTTTGCGTGGAATCAGCTCGGCGTGGTGCCGGCTAACAGCGGCTTTGCGACTCCGGCCGCGCTCGGGGGCATTTACCTCCTTTCGGCGGTCGTGTTCCTCATCAATGGTTCGATCGCCGGCATCGCCGAGCGCATGTGGAAGCCCGAGCGAAGCGGCTTTGTCCGCTTGCGGCGACTCGGTACGCTTGAGACCCTGCTGGCGTTTGGACTGGTTGGGGGAATCTACTCAATCGATGGTAATCGACTGCCATCGTCGGCTGTCGAGAGCGAG
The DNA here is from genome assembly GCA_902773015.1 of uncultured bacterium. Classification (GTDB taxonomy): domain Bacteria; phylum Verrucomicrobiota; class Kiritimatiellia; order RFP12; family UBA1067; genus UBA1067. Next base: position 5,392 of record CACYCW010000096.1, on the reverse strand, counting down.
GGATCAGCGCTGAAGGTGGCGCTCATCCAGCGCAACTTCCCGTGCGTCTTCAAGACTCAGGAGGAGAACCCTTACGCTGTTTACGAGCGACTTCTCGGGCTCGTCTCCGGACTGCAGCCCGACCTCGTGGTGCTGGCCGAGAGCGCGATGTGCGAGTTCGGACCTGTTGACCAGCAAGGGGCGGTGCGCTTTGCCGATTGGGTTCATGATAAGACCGGCGCAGCGCTTCTCGCTGGCGGCACCCGTCATGAGGAAGGACTCACCTACAACTCCGCGGCGCTCTACCAGTGGGAGCGGTCGGCGACAGCCGCCGGCAGTCCCCGACAGCCGTCGATTGGGATCTACGACAAGGTCCATCTCGTTCCGTTCGGTGAGTACATTCCCGGCGACAAGATCATCACCTCGCTCCAGAAGCTCGCGCCCGTCGGCTCCTGCACGCCCGGCGAGCTGCAGCTCCTTAACCTAGTCCCTACCACTCCTTCCTCATCCCTGATTCCTCATTCCTCATCCATTCCTCTCGGCATCGCCATCTGCTTCGAAGACACCGACTCGGCCCAGATGCGCGCGCTTGCCCGGAAGGGCGCGCAAGCGCTTGTCTTCATCACCAATGACAGCTGGTTCTCGCGTTCCGTCGAGCCTGAGCAGCATGCCTGGCAGGCTGTCGCGCGTGCCGTCGAGACTGGTCTCCCTGTGGTGCGCGTCGGTAACAGCGGCGTTTCGGGAACCATCACGCCAGATGGCCGTGCAAGCTGGCTGTTTGGGGCGAATGGACGCCCTCTGGTTGATCGTTCCGGCACTATGTTCGACCGCATTTCCATCGCTTCCGCATCTCCACAGAAGCCTCGCACCGTCTATGCGCTCATCGGCGACTGGCCCCTCGCCATCACTTTTGCACTTTTCATACTGGCCATGATTTTGGTAAAATACGCACACAGCTATGAAAAATGAAGATCCATGTCCCTGTAAGTCGGGAAAGACATTCGGGGAATGCTGCGGACCGATTATCGCCGGCGAGGCGAAGGCCGGTACTGCCGAGGCGCTCATGCGCGCGCGCTACTCGTCCTATGTGACGGGAGATGTCGGCTTCCTGAAGCGTAGTGCCACTCCGAAAGGTCTGGAGGAGTTCGATGAGGACGCCTCGCGCAGCTGGAGCAAGGCCGCGCAATGGCACGGGCTCGAGATCATCTCCACCGAAGGCGGCGGAGATGGCGATGACACCGGAGTCGTCGAGTTCCGTGCGCTCTACACCGCCAACGGGGAGTTCTGCAACCACCACGAGCGCTCCACGTTCATCCGTGATGCAGACGGCTGGAAGTTCTCCGACGGCGCATTTGTCAAGGAGAAGCCTGTCATTCGCGAGGAACCGAAGATCGGTCGCAATGATCCCTGCCCATGCGGCAGCGGCAAGAAATACAAGAAGTGCTGCGGCAAGAATGCCGTCGTCTGATCCCTCATCCATCATCCCTCATCCTTCCCTTGAGTTCCAATCCCGATTTTGACCGGTGGTATGCCGCGAAGAGCGCGAGGTTCCTCGTGGAGCCCACCCATCAGCTCGAGACATTCGGGAACACGCTCGTCAACTACCATCTCATCTCCGAGCTGCCTGACCATCCCGGCAAGGTCCGAGTGCGGGAAGGACGACTCGAGGCCCATCAGCCCGTCGTCATCACGCCGCGATTCGCGCCCGTGGAGATGGAGGGCTTCGGGGACGAGGCACGCGAGTACCTGGATTTCCTCAGGGAGAGCGAGAAACACCTGCGCATCCTGCGCTACGGCTACCATCTCAAGAGCGACAACTTCTCAGAGCAAATCGTGACCGACCGGCTCTCGGTCGTCTCCGAGCGCGTCAAGAGCGCGGTGATCGCCTCGAATGACAGGTTCGCCGCCGTCGTGCAGTGTGTGGACGACCCGTGGGACGTGGCGCTCGTCGAGCTCTGGCTCCGAGAGGTCAATCGCAGCGCCCGCGGCAACATCGATGATTTGCAGAAGAACGGTAAGCTTTTCTAAGGAAGAGTATGGAACGACAGACGAAGATCATTGCGATAGCCAACCAGAAGGGCGGCGTGGGCAAGACCACGACCGTGGTGAACCTCGCCGCAGCGCTCTCCGCGCGCAAGCGGGCGGTTCTGGTCGTCGATCTCGACCCGCAGGCCCACGCCACGCTCGGCCTCGGGCTCGAGAAGCAGCCGGGAATATCGATGTATCCCGTTCTTCTCGGGGTGAAGGACATTGCGGACGTTATCCAGCCGACGAAGTGGAACAACCTCAACATCATTCCTTCGGAGGTCGATCTCGCAGGCGCCGAGCTTGAGTTCTCCGCCCGAGACGATCGCCTCGAGATGATCAAGAACGCCCTTGCGCCCGTCAGGGAATCTGGAGCATTCGACTACATCATCCTCGACTGTCCGCCTTCCCTCGGCATCGTCATGACCGCCGCGCTCGTTGCGACGGATGGCGTCCTGATCCCGATTCAGGCCGAGTTCCTTGCGATGGACGGTCTTGCGCTCATCACCGGCTCGCTCGAGCGCGTGCGCGCCAGCGTCAATCCGTCTCTTGAGCTCAACGGCATCGTGTTCACCATGGTCAACTCGGTCGCCAAGCTGACGACGGACGTGATGGACGAGGTGCGAAACCACTTCGGAGAGAAGGTCTACGAGACGACGATTCCGCGCAACGTGCGCGTTTCCGAGGCGCCGTCGATGGGGGTGCCGGTCGTTTTTCTCGATCCACGTTCGAAGGGTGCCCAGGCCTACAAGGCGTTCGCATGGGAGTTCCAGGCGAAGAACCCGACCCGTCTTGCGCCCGCGCACCAGGAGAAGAAGCCCGATGAAGCTCAGCGTGATCATCCCGGCGTACCGGGCGGAGGCGACCCTGCCGCGGACGCTCCGGTCGGTTGAGTCCGCTGCCGCCGGGCTGGACGTCGAGACCGTGGTCGTGCACGACGACGAGGCCCGCGGCCTCTCCTGGGCGCGCAACGCCGGACTCGCCCGCGCGACCGGCGAGGTGATCTTCTTCGTTGATGCCGATGACACTGTGCGCCGCGACTACTTCCGTCGGCTCGCTGTGGCGCTTGAGTCGACGGGCGCGGACTTCGTGCTCTCCTCGTTCGACTATGCGCCGCTGAAGCGCGACTACGATCTCACGGGCAACGCGGCGATTCGCGATGTGATGCTGCCGGCGTTCTTCGGCTACTCGTTCGATGACGTGCGGCGCTGGAATGCGGGCGGGGGCCTCTCGGAGCGGCGTGAACAGGGCGGCGTCTGGCGCTGCGCGTTCCGCCGCGTCTTCCTCGATCGGCATGCGATCCGCTTTGATGAGACGCTGCGTCTCTACGAGGATTCACCGTTCATCGCCGAATGCGCCGCGCGGGCGGAGAGGGTGAGCTCGATACCCGATGTCCTCTACGAGTACGCACCGGGTCCGAATGGCATTCTCGCGACCTCTCTCGGCACCGACCGGTACTGGACCTACAAGTTCGCCGCTCTCGCCAGTCGACGTGCGATCGCTGAGCGTGTCGGCGGCGATGTGATGCGCCACTTCGCCGCGAGCGCCGTCTTCTCGGCGCTGGAACTCCTCCGTGCGCGCAAGGGCTTTCGCAGGTACGCGGCTGATCCCTTCGTGTCCGCCGCGATTCGGGACTTCCCGACCTCCCCCCGACACCCGCTCGTCGCTCTCGGCGTCCGTCTCGCCCGCCTCATTTCACGATCATGAAGCTCACCGTTGTCATTCCAACCTTAAAGGAGGAGGCCAACATCGCGGTCTGCCTTGACGCCTTCGCTCCGTTCCGTGATTGTGTTGAGACGATCGTCGTTGACAATGATTCGCCAGATCGAACGCGGGAGATCGCCGCCGAGCGGGGCGCACGGATGTTTGTGCAGGGACCGGAGCGCTGTGCCCAGCGGAACTGCGGCTGGCGTGCGGCGAGCAGTGAATACGTGATGTTCGTCGATGCCGACATGATCGTGCCTCCGGCGACCATGCGCGAGATCCTCGCGGCGCTTGACGCGAGAGACGCCCCGGACGCGCTCTACGTGCCCGAGACGCGCGTTGGCGCGGGGCTGCGAATCAGGGCGCGCAACTTCGAGCGGGGGTTCTACGATGGCACGTGCATCGATGGACTCAGGGTGATTCGCCGTGCGTTCCTTGAGCGGGTCGGCGGTTTCGACGAAGAGCTTGTCGCTTGCGAGGACTGGGACCTCGATCGGCGTCTTCTCGCCGCAGGCGCCCGCACAGCGATCACATCGGGGGCTCTCCTCCACAATGAGGCGCGACAGGATCTCGGCCGGTTCTTGCGCAAGAAGGCGTATTACGCGACTTCAGTCGCGGCCTACCGCAGGAAGTGGCATGACGACGAGACCTGTCGACGTCAGTTCGGCCTCGGCTACCGATTCTTCGGCGTCTTTGTCGAGAACGGCAAGTGGAAACGTCTCCTTCATCATCCGCTGCTCGCGTTCGTCATGTATTTCGAGCGTGTGCTCGTAGGCTTCACCTACCTGCTCAACCGTTAGTTCGCCAATCTCATGGACTGCACCGTTCTTGTCACGAGCTGCGATGCCTACCGCGATGTCGAGAGGCCGTTCCTCGCGCTCTTTCGCAAGTACTGGCCGGACTGTCCGTTCGAACTCGCGGTGAATGGCGAGACGGGCGCGGCGGAGGGCTTTGACCGCGTGATCCTGAGCGGCAGGGGGAAATCCTGGTCGCAAATGCTCGCTGAAGCGCTTGACCAGATCGCAACGCCTTACGTCATCCTGCTGATGAACGATTACTACCTCGAGTCTCGCGTCGACACCGCGCGCATGCTGTCATGGCTCGAGATTGCCCGTTCGACCGATGCGCTCAACCTGCGATTCTGCCCCGACCCGCCGGGAGAGACGCCATTTGAGCTGTCTCAAGCCCGGCTCTTTGCCTCGACGAAGAACAAGGCCTATGCCATTTCGTGCAAGGCGGGCATCTGGAACAGACTCTTCCTTCGCGATCTGGCGGCACGCACGAGGAGCGCATGGGAGTTCGAGCGATACGGCAGCTACATGTTCGACGAAACCGATCCGCGTCCATTGCTCGTCACCGAGCGCCCCGAGTTCCCGTTTCTCGATGTCGTTCACAAAGGCTATTGGGAACCCTGGGGCGTGAAGCTGCTTCAGCGCGAGGGCATTCCCTACGATTTCACCGTGCGCGGCACGCCTCCGCTGTCGATTCGCGCAAAGGAGTGGCTGAAGGGCGTCATCTTCCGGCTAAACCCTGATCTCGTCACGCGCATCCAAAACCGACTTTCGGGTTAGGTTATCTCATCAGGTGCGCGACGAGAATTTTTCCGAAAATACCCCCTTGCGCGCTTGGCGGTGAATATGATATACTATCACTCCGTTCGCCCCGAAAAGGGCGGGCTCGTTCT